>NZ_CAWUDM010000079.1:0-28013 GCF_963920855.1 Nostoc sp. CCY0012
GCTGGAAAATATATCTCCCATTATCCGTCATCTTGTATTTGACAGACTACTAGATATTCAGAAAGTTCATAGTCCTGTAAATTTGCTAAATTTTCTTGGGCAGTTATTTTATTGCTTTTTATATCTTTTTTTACTTGAAAGAAGTTGTATAAATCATGAAGTGCATTACCAAGCGTACGTTTTTTATACTTAGTTTTTGCCATCAATTCTAAAATAGTTGTAGTAGGTTTAATTAACCTAAAAACTTTTAACAAAGTTGAGATTCTTGTTCTAGGTCTATAAGTTATAGTAATTTTAGGCAACGTCCCATCTACAATAAAATCTCTAAAAATATCCCAATATATTTTATAATTATCTCCAGTTTTAATTATTAGTTTTGCTCTTACCAGTTTCTTAATTACATCATGATTAAAGTTCTGCTGTACTTCACCTTTAGTAACTGTAGATTGTTTAGCAATAAATTTTAAGCAATTAAAATGCTCTGGAGTATTATTGACATATCTTTGGATATCAGACTCAAATATTTTTTTAATATCAAATTTAGTGATAAGCTTTTTGTTTTCTGAAGATATTTGTCTTTGATCAATGTTTTGATTGTAAATATCACCACATATTTTCTTTAGTAACCAAGGTAAATTCTGACAATTTTCAGATAACCATTTTTTTATTTTCGGGTCTAAGCGTTTACCATTTTGTTTTAGATATTCTGAAAACCTATCTAGCAAATTTAACGAATCCTGATATAAAAAATCATCAAATTCAATATCTTTTTTGATTCTTTGCATATCCAATTCTTGCCAAGTGTGATATGTCGGATCACCCATTGGTATGTAAAGATCATTTCTCCAGGAAAATCCCAAAACTATATTTTCTTTTAAGCTATCAACTTCATATACTAATCTTTTAAATATATGAAACAAAGAAGATAGATTTTCTTTCATTATTATTTCTTCAAATTGATCGAAGAAAATAATTAATATTCGATTATTTTCTTTGAGATTATCAAAAGCTAATCTAATTGATTCAGTAGCAAAAAATTGTGGCTCAGGGTTAGTAGATATTTTATGGTTTGGTATTTCAATAAATTTATTATCAATAGTTGTTTGCAATGCTTTGGTAATAATGCTGGGAATAAAACGCGTTGACTGTGCAGGATCAACACTTGTAACATCAACATGATATATGTAGAAATTATTTTGATATTCCGGTATATATAAACAGTCCGAGGCTAATTTTATAACTAAAGATGATTTTCCAATACCAGTTTTCCCTGACAAGCAAACAACTCTTAGTTTAGTTTTGTTATCTCTGACTTTTTTGACAAAATCCCAAAACTTATCTTGAGTATTATTCATTCCAAAAAAATCTTCTGGACGACAAGGACGATGATAATCATCAAAACTATCTGCTTCATTAATTGCTGAAATTGTTATATCAATACTTTCTAAATGTGCATTGTTTTGTAATATATTTTCACCATCATTAACAACCGCAACATCTAGACCAGCCCAATAAAGACTGTGTTGAAAAAAATATTGTTTCCAGTCATCTATAGACAAATTTTTATTTCTAATTGAGAAAATAATAGCTCTATTGATATCCCCATCTTGCCCTATCTCATCCGCAATCCACCAAAAATCTTCTGCTTGAGTTAATAATAGAGTTAACTGTTTAATTTTCTTTGTATCTATGTTTAATTTTGTAAAATCAGGTAATGGAATATTTTGCAATTTGATAAACAAGTCTGCTAGTTTATCCGGTCCCCAAAATAATAAATCATATCTTTTATTTTGTGTCTTCTTTCCATGCTTTTCTATAACAGCTTTTGCTTTTGGAGTCAATTCTGAAGTTGAAATTAAATAAGCATATTCTACTTCTTCATCATCTGCTTGACCCATTAGCTGATATATTATATTAGGCGAAATATTTTTTTCTTGAAATTTACACTCTACCAATCCTATTTTTCCAGTCATTAAGTCCTTAACATATATATCAGTTTGCATTCCTTCAAATTCAATATTACCAATTGGTTCGCAGCGCAGTTCACTAAATAAAGGTGATATAATTTTTTCCCAAAATTTGCCTTTTTTATCATTACTCCAGTTTTTAGGAACGACAACTTTTAATTTTTTATTAATATTTGATGCTGTATTCATTTCTCAATAGTTTGACATCATGAAGACTTAGGTGGATATGTTAATTCAAATCTTAATTAAATTGTTGTTTAACCTGTTCATAAATTTCAAGAGTGATTAGAGATATACTATTGTCTTGAGCATAAGCTTCAATCTTTTTGCGGGCAAAAGGACGGACAAAAAAAGGGATTTCTTTGAGTTTATTTTCAGCTTCAGCAGTCCATCTAATTGATTCACTCATTTATTTTTAGTGCTTAATTTCCATATTCAAACATTGTTTGGATTGATGCACAGTTACCCTCAATATTAATATCGTTACCAGGTTAACCCTAGTAACGACATTTAACGAGAATTTACTTAACCTTGAGTTACAGGTTCTTTCGCCAAAAATTTCTCAAGTTCTGTCAACGCTTCAGCATCAACTTTGGTTTGCATGGGACAGAATTTAGGCCCACACATGGAACAAAATTCAGCAGTTTTATAAATGTCTGCTGGCAAAGTTTCATCGTGATATTCCTTAGCTCTTTCGGGGTCTAAAGATAATTCAAACTGACGATTCCAATCAAAGTTATAACGGGCTGCTGAGAGTTCATCATCTCTGTCTCTCGCACCTGGGCGATGTCTAGCAATATCCGCTGCGTGAGCCGCTATTTTATAAGCAATCAAACCATTGCGGACATCTTCAGCATCGGGCAAGCCTAAATGTTCTTTTGGTGTCACATAACACAGCATTGCTGTACCGTACCAACCAGCCATTGCTGCGCCAATTGCCGAGGTAATATGGTCATAACCGGGAGCAATATCTGTTACCAATGGCCCCAATACATAGAAAGGTGCTTCAGAACACTCTTCCATTTGCTTACGGACATTGAACTCAATTTGATCCATTGGGACGTGTCCAGGCCCTTCTACCATTACTTGGATGTCATCTTCCCAAGCTCTACGGGTTAGCTGTCCCAGGGTTTTGAGTTCTGCTAATTGTGCAGCATCTGAGGCATCATGAGTACAGCCAGGACGCAGGGAATCACCCAAACTGAAGGAGACATCGTATCTTTTGAAAATCTCAATAATGTCTTGGAAATGGGTATACAGGGGGTTTTGTTTGTGGTGATGCAGCATCCACCGCGCCAGAATCCCTCCACCACGAGAGACAATACCAGTAATACGATCTCTGACTAAAGGTAAATGTTCAATTAAAATCCCGGCGTGGATGGTTTGATAATCTACACCTTGTTGGGCGTGTTTTTCGATAATGTGCAGAAAGTCATCGGCGGTGAGATTTTCAATTGTGCCGTGGACACTTTCTAAAGCTTGGTAAACTGGTACTGTGCCAATGGGAATAGGTGAAGCATTAATAATAGCGGTACGAATTTGATCTAAGTTACCGCCACCTGTGGACAAGTCCATGAGGGTATCAGCACCGTATTTCACAGCTAGGTTTAACTTATCTACTTCTTCTTGCAGATTAGAAGAATTGGGAGAAGCCCCGATATTAGCATTAACCTTACATCTGGACGCGATGCCGATCGCCATCGGTTCTAGATTGGTGTGATTAATGTTTGCAGGAATAATCATCCGTCCCCGCGCCACTTCATCACGAATGAGATCAGCAGGAAGGTTTTCCCGCTTGGCGACATAGTGCATTTCTTCAGTAATAACACCCTGACGCGCGTAGTGCATTTGAGTAACATTACTCTGTCCACGACGCTTGGCAACCCATTCTGTCCGCATATTAAATTCCTCGATAAACAGCTTCCCTCCGCTGGTATTAGCCAGACTCAGGTGTTAAGGGTCTGATCTCAGCCTGTATTTTCAGGCACCCCTAGCATGAATGTAAATTGTACCACCTTGGTTATGAATGCGGATAAGGTGTTTACAATTTATGAGGTATGGGAGTGTTGAGTGGTTGGATGATGAGTATTTTTAACTAATAAATATTTTTTACCTTACGCCAAGGCGCAAATAAGCAAGCGAAAGATACGCAGATACGGAAATAGTATTGAGAGTTATGACTAAACAGTATAAATATATTATTTTTTATAAACCCTATGGAGTTCTCAGCCAATTTACACAGGAAAGTCCCAAACACGTCACCTTGAAGGACTATATTCAAGTTCCTGATGTTTATCCTGTAGGGCGTTTGGACTGGGACAGCGAAGGTTTATTACTATTAACAAATGATGGACAGTTACAGCATCGTCTGGCTCATCCTCGGTTTGGACATCAACGTACTTACTGGGTGCAGGTAGAGCGCATTCCTGATGTAGATGCTATAAACAAGTTACAAACAGGTGTGGATATTCAAGATTACCGCACTCAACCAGCCCAAGTTAGGCTGTTGTTAGAAGCACCGCATTTACCAGAACGTCATCCGCCAATTAGATTTCGCAAAAATGTCCCAACAGCTTGGTTGGAAATGACGTTGACTGAGGGAAAAAACCGCCAAGTGCGACGAATGACTGCTGCTGTGGGGTTTCCGACATTGCGACTAGTCAGGGTGAGTATCGCTAATCTCAATTTAGATGGTCTACAGCGAGGTCAGTGGCGCGACCTCACCTCAACGGAAGTGCAATTTTTGCATAATTTATCTAAAAACTACAGAAGAGTTTCTAAGACGAAGGGATAAAAAGACTTATTTGCTAGCTATATGTGTAATAAATTACACAGCAAGATGATGAAAATATCTCTCCCCATTACCTACTCTTTACTGCCTGCTCCATATTTACAAGGTAAAGAAATTGGATGTAAAGCTATGTCATCCGGAGCTAAGAAGACTATTTAGTGTTTATTTGCTAAATTTAGCCTAAAAATGTCTAAAAAAGCTATAATTGTCTTTTTTTATTACTGTCTAGTTAACATCTGTCCTTGGGTACAAGTTTAAGTTTTATGAGCCTGAATCAGCGATTGCGCGGAGCGCAGCGCCAGAGGCGATCGCTCTGGCATCAATCTCACCCACCAAAAGATATATCGCCGACAACGCCTGTGTACTTGGAACTGGAGCCTGAACGAGTCTCCGATTTAGAACTTGGCACAGCAGAAACGCTGCGTCGTACCCAAGCAGAACTTCAGTGGTATCGCCAGCTTTATGAGCAAACTCCTGCTGTATATTTCAGTTTGGATGCAACTGGCATCATTTTGTCTGTAAACCAGTTTGGTGCAACTTGCCTGGGTTATACTCCGGAACAATTAACTCACAAGTCTGTATTTGACTTGTTTGAGGAGTCAGACCAGCAACAGCTATCTAACGCCTTCATGAGGACATTGACAGCTGCGCCTCAGGGCCAAACTGCTAGTTGGGAATTTCGTTTAAACTGTCCTGCTAGTAAAGTAGTTTGGGTAAAAGTGATGATGCGGTTATTACCCAGTGGAGATAAAAACTTTGTTTCGCCTGTCAATCAAGGGTTAGTGGCTATCAATGAGCGAATTTCTCCAGCACAGTCTCCTCAAAAAAATTCGTTAATTCTGATGGTGTGTGAAGATATTACTGCTTATAAGCAAGCAGAAGTAAAGGCAGAAGAATTAACAGCATTAGCCGTCCAACAAAGTCAAGCCGTGGTGCAGACTCATTTAGAAGAAATGGCAGGACTTAATCGCCTCAAAGAAGAATTTCTGAACACCGTTTCTCACGAATTACTCACGCCATTGGCTAACATGAAAATGGCGATTCAAATGCTGGGTATTACCTTGCATAGAGAGCAAAATTTTTTGTCGGCAATGGCCAAGCCTCAAGCAGAACGCTCAAAAGCACCTCGCTATTTTGAAATTTTAGATAACGAGTGTGAACGAGAAATCAACTTAATTAATAATTTTCTAGATTTGCAACGCTTGGATACCAACGTCAAGCCTTGGGTATTAGAAACAATTCAGGTGCAACAATGGCTTTGGCGTGTTGTAGAGTTATTTAAATCGCGCAATCATCATGCTTGTAGGCAAAACTTGCACCTTCACATAGCTCCTAACTTACCCCCATTAGCGTGTGATCCATTTAGTCTAGAACGCATCTTTGTAGAACTACTGACTAATGCTTGTAAATTTAGTCCACCAGATGCCGAAATTACTGTTTCTGCCCGATTGATACCTGATAATATCCAATTCCAAGTGATAAATTCCGGTGTAGAAATCCCTCACTCTGAATTACCACGAATTTTTGACAAGTTTTACCGTATTCCTAGCAATGAGCCTTGGAAACAGGGTGGTACAGGGTTAGGATTGGCATTAGTGCAAAAACTGATTCAGCACTTAGGAGGAACAGTAGAGGTGGAAAGTGAGTCTAACCTTACCTGTTTTACTATTCAATTAGGTCTGAAGAATCAGGGATGAGAGAAATGAGCAAAAAGAATTATAGAACAGCCCAAAGTCTTGCCCTATGACTGTTCTGTTCCCTATTCTCTAACCGAATATGAAGAATTGGCTACCAATATATGAAATATTTAGCTAAGATGCGTCACAATTAATACGGCCACCAAGATTCACTGGTAAAACCACAATTTTTGTACGTCTACTGTAGTTGTGGCACTTTGGATATTTAGTGGCTAGAAGCACCTTGGAACGGGAATTAAGGAACTTCCACTATGCTGATTTGCCCTCAGTGTACATTTGAAAACCCTCACACTAACAAATTTTGCCAAAACTGTGGTGCGTCCCTGACCCACAAGGTATGTCCTGAATGCAGTACTGAAGTACCTGTAAATGCACAACTTTGTCAAAACTGTGGTGCAGAATGCGGAACGGTTTGGCAAGCAATTATTATCGGGATTGAAACTGGGGAACTTGAGGAACCCCTTGGTGAGCAGGTACAACTAGAACTAGTGAATCAAAATGAGCTTGGGGATTTTTCCCATAAGCAACCGATACTAGTCGAAGAGGTGCTGGAGGTATCACCTGAAGGAGAAATTAGTGAAGAAAGAGAAGATACGACTGTCGGACAAGTAGAACAAGTAGAACAAGTAGAACAAGTAGAACCAAAAATTTTATCTTCTTCCCCTATCTACCTATCACAACTCACAACAGGCTCATTTTTAGACCCAGAGCAGCGTTATCAATTATTAGAACCGCTATCTGCCCCAGAGAGCAACTTTGCCCCCAATGAAGTATGCGGGAGAGTCTTAGATTGTCAACCGTATCAAATATCACCTGTTGAGGCAGTTCTCGCCCATCAGCAACAGGGGCTGGTTATGCCGTCAGTGGAGGCTAATGGAATTTCTCACCTGGCTAAAGCTTATATTGCCTTACAATCCCCAGGTCATTCAGCAATACCACCAATTCACGATGCTTGGCAGCAAAATAATACACAGATTCTACTAATCGAAGATCGCTCGAATTGGCAATATTTAGTTGAATTGTGGCAAGAAGATTCAACAAGCTCGTTACAAATTTTACACTGGTTTTACCAAATGACTCAACTCTGGTCTGTTTTGGAACCAGTAAATTGTTGTCAAAGTTTGTTGGATTTATCGAATCTCCGGTTGGATGAAGACCAGACTCTAGCGCTACAACGTTTGTATGTGGAACCACTGAATGGTCAACCCGCGATCGCATCATCGACAGATGAAGACATCGAAACACTGACGATTCCAGCGCCACCGTTAACTATTCAAGCTTTGGGGCAAGTGTGGCAAGCACTATTTCGACAGTCGCAACGGACTCAATTTGGTGCTGTGGTGCAAATTTTAGAAGACTTGGAACTCAATAAAATTCAGACAGTTGAGCAGTTGCGATCGCGTTTAGAAGAAATTGCGGCTGAACTAGAAACACCCATAACCGCAGCTGTTGCCCCAATGAAAGAAAAAGGCACTACTGCACCCACCATTTTGCAACTAGAAGAGCCATCAGATTTTGCTGCTAAATCTGATGACTTACCAACATTTGTGCTGTCGATGCAACTCAGCAGTTTAGAAGATGCAGGACGCACTGATGTAGGGCGTCAACGTAATCATAATGAAGACTGCTTCGGTATTAATACCAAAATCGACAAGCTAGAATTACCCAAAAGCCGAGTTTTACACGCCTGTGGTTTGTATATTCTTTGCGATGGTATGGGTGGCCATGCGGGCGGTGAAATAGCCAGTGAGTTGGCAGTGAAAACTTTACGCCAATATTTTGATGAATGCTGGATTACTAATCAAATACCCACAGAAGATAACATCCGTGAGGCAGTGTATTTAGCTAATCAGGCAATTTATGAAATCAATCAACAAGAAGCCCGTTCTGGTATCAAGCGCATGGGTACTACCTTAGTCATGCTCTTAATTCACGATACTCAAGCTGCCGTTGCTCACGTAGGAGATAGTCGTCTTTACCGCTTGACACGCAAGCGGGGACTAGAACAAATTACCGTAGATCACGAAGTAGGTCAAAGAGAAATTTCTAGAGGAGTGGAAGCAAACATAGCTTATGCTCGTCCTGATGCTTACCAACTAACTCAAGCATTGGGGCCGCGTGATCAAAACTCTATCAATCCTGATATCCAGTTTTTTGAGATTACTGAAGATAGCCTCTTCGTTCTGGTATCAGATGGTTTATCAGATAATGATTTACTAGAAATTTATGGGCAAACTCATCTTATACCCTTTCTAAGTTCTGGTACTCACTTAGAACAGGGCGTTACAGAACTAATTGATTTAGCTAATCAACATAATGGCCATGACAATATTACTGCTATACTTATTCGGGCAAAAGTGCGCCCAAATATGCAAAGTTGAGGAATTGGAGACTGGGGATGAGGTACTAGTGAAATTTTTATTTAACCTCTACTTCTAGCCTCTAGTCTCTAACCTAAGCGCCTCTAATTTCTTTTTTTAGCTTATGCAGGTTGTATTGTGGTTATTCTGACTTTGTTGGAACCGCAACAAAAAACGCCACTCAAACATTGGTGCTTTGAGGACTCTTCCGTGATTCGCATTGGACGGGCCTCAGATAATCATGTTGTTTTATCTGATAGTTTAGTTTCGCGGTATCATCTAGAGCTGAGACAAGTAACTTCTGGCAAAAATGTTGGCTCTTGGCAGGTAATTAGTCAAGGCACAAATGGCACTTTTTTGAATGGCGTTCTGGTAATGCAAAGTTCATTGCCAGATAATTCCCTACTGCAACTGGCACAGGGTGGGCCACTATTACAATTTCAAGTTCAACAGATACCAGATACTTGGCTGCGATCGCCAGAGAATGGCGAAGTGAATGAAAATAATCCTGCACAAGTGTCGTTAGCTAGCAGTTCTGCAAGTTTATCTTACACTTGCAAGCATGAAGGCAACTCGCCGAGTAATTTATTTTGTATTCACTGCGGCCAACCTCTGTCGGTTCAACACCAAATTCGTCAATATCAGGTGTTGCGAACTTTAGGACAGGGAGGTATGGGAACTACTTATCTTGCTTGGGATGCAGTAGGTTCAATCACCGGCAAACCTCAATTGTTGGTGTTAAAGCAAATGAATGCTGATATGGCTAAAATTGCCAAGGCCCAAGAATTATTTGAACGGGAAGCATATGCTCTCAAATCTCTGAACCATTCTGGTATTCCCCAGTATTATGACTTTTTTGTAGTTGGTGGTAAAAAATACTTAGCGATGGAATTGATTCATGGGCAAGATTTGGAAAAAAGAGTTTATGCCACTGGCCCAGTTACACCCCGCCAAGCGATCGCCTGGATGATTCAAACTTGCGATATCTTACACTATCTCCATAGCCAAGAGCCACCATTAATACACCGCGATATTAAACCCGCTAACTTGATGGTACGAAATGCTGATAATCATATAGTTGTGCTGGATTTTGGCGCTGTTAAGGAGATTGGTACAACACCAGGCACTCGCATTGGTGCAGAGGGTTACTGCGCCCCGGAACAAGAACGGGGACAACCTCTGACTCAATCCGATTTATATGCCATTGGGCCAACGTTGATTTTCCTCCTCACAGGCGAAAATCCTTTCAAATTTTATCGTCACCGAGGATTAAATTCTCGATTTGATTTGACCAATATGCCTACAATTACTCCCAAGTTAAGAGAGATTATCGAACGCGTTACGGAGCAATTGCCACGCGATCGCTATCAAAGTGCCAAGGAACTGGCTGTAGCATTGGCCAATTGTCAAGGATAGAAAGTAGGGATTAATGAGTAGGGAGTGGTGATTATGGAAAAACACTTACTCCCGATACTCTATTGCCTACTCTTCGTCCCAAGCTTCTACTGCTAAAAATTCGCCAATTGGGTCTTGCATACTAAACCCAAAATCTAGCAGTTCCTGTTTCCAGTGCTGCCATTCGTTACCATAGAGCAATGCAATTTTCCAAATGCTATCAGTTGGCTTGATAATATTGGATTCTACTAGTGATTGCACGTTACGTTGCAATTTCACCATTGGGTGAATCACTTGCTGAGTCATAGCCTCAATTCAATTCAGATTTTGTTTGGTAAATGCTTAATCAAAACTGCTTTCCGTTTGGCAATTTTCTTCGATGCGTAGAGTATTGTGATTGGCAAAGCTAGTCTTAACATTCTAACTATAACATAACAAACTCTACTAATTTGTGGGAAAATTCGGTTTGGTACGGTAATTACCACCACAAAACCAAAATCCCTCCAAGCATCTATAAGTTGATGCTAAACGCAAAAGTTAGTCGTCCGGAAAATTATATGGAAATCACGAGTGGGGACAACTTGTAAAATTTTATTGGTTTGATAGTCACCAGAATCTGTGCAGTTGTTAAAAAACCATAGAACCTGGGAATTTTAAAGGTTTTTGCACAACGGTCAAAAAAATTCACGGCGCATATTTAAACGTTATTTAGAATATCGCAAACATCGAGGGTTGATCAAATTTCTTGCAAATCTTTATACAAATTTAATTTTCTGCGAGAAGTTAATTCTCTGCCTCTACTACGCATAACTTCTGACTACAGCCATACGAGGGCTTTATGGGAGGGGAAAAGATATGCAATATGAACTGAGAATTTGCTTCCACAGCATCAACTTGACGATAAAAATTTCAAATCGCGTCCTTTTCTAGCAATAAAGTAACTGGGCCATCATTCTCGATAGCAACTTGCATCATGGCACCAAATTGGCCGGTAGCGACCTGCAAACCACTACTTCGTAACTTGTTCACAAAGCGTTCATACAAATCTGCGGCTACTTGGGGATTAGCTGATTGGTCAAAAGAGGGACGACGACCTTTGCGACAATCACCATAAAGGGTAAATTGACTAACTACGAGTAACTCACCGCCAATTTCTTGCACTGATTTTTGCCACCTATTACCACCTCCGGTGTCAGGGAATAATCGCAAATCTAAACATTTTCGTACCATCCAGTCAATTTCAGCACTAGTATCTGTGGTAGCAATCCCCACAAGCAAATTTAGCCCCCGGCCAATTTTGCCAACAATTTCGCCGTTAACCGTGACTTGAGATGATTTGACTCGCTGGATAATAACGCGCATTGATTTTATCTACTAGCGTGACACGCCTAAATTAGTGCCAAAAAATTGTAGGTTGGGTTAAGCGCAGCGCAACCCAACGCTTCCAAATAATATTGGGTTTCCTACGTCAACCCAACCTACATTTAGCTATTTTTTAAAGCCTTATCCTTTGCTAGTAGAAGGAACACAAATACAATTTTCTAGCTGTGTGAGAAGAGTTTCACGATCCAAATTTTGACCAATTAGCACTAATTGGTTTTTGGGTTCGCCTTTCCATTCTTCATCGTCTAGGGTGAAGCGTTTACCACAAAGGTGGAAAATATGACGCTTGGGACTTTCATCAAACCAGATTATACCCTTGGCTCGGAAAATAGTT
The DNA here is from genome assembly GCF_963920855.1 of Nostoc sp. CCY0012. Classification (NCBI taxonomy): domain Bacteria; kingdom Bacillati; phylum Cyanobacteriota; class Cyanophyceae; order Nostocales; family Nostocaceae; genus Nostoc; species Nostoc sp. CCY0012. Next base: position 11,928 of record NZ_CAWUDM010000079.1, read on the forward strand.
GAGGGTAATTGATTATCTAAGAAATATTGGAATTTCCTGATAGCCAAAGGCTTATCACTTTGAAAAGAGATAGATGTAAAACCGTCATTTTCTAAATGGTGAGAATGATCATGGTGGTCATGATCGTGATGATCATGATGATCATGTTCACATTGGGAATGATCGTGATCATGGTGTTCATGGTCATGATCATGTTTATGTTCAGTCTCAAAATACTTGTCAGATTCAAATAGACCGACACTGAGAATTAAAGGAAGTGGGACTTGCGATCGCTTGGTGCGAATTATCCTCGCACCTTCTTTGATTTCATTAATTTTGCTTTCTAATTCATCGAGTGCAGATGGCTCAACTAAGTCTGTTTTATTGAGAATAATTACATCCCCGTAGGCAATTTGACTATATGCTGCCTGGGAGTTAAATAAATCTAAGCTGTAGTTGGCTGCATCTACTACGGTAATTATGGAATCAAGACGAGTTAAATCTCGCAACTCTGTACCGAGAAATGTCAAAGCGACTGGTAAAGGGTCTGCAAGTCCAGTTGTTTCTACAACTAGATAATCTAAATTTTCTTGGCGTTCTAAAACTTTATAAACTGCATCTACTAAATCATTATTAATGGTGCAGCAAATACAACCGTTGTTTAATTCCACCATGTTTTCGTCGGTGGAAACAATTAACTCGTTATCAATGCCAATTTCACCAAATTCATTGACTAAAACGGCAGTTTTTAAACCCTGTTGATTGCTGAGAATATGATTCAATAAAGTAGTCTTGCCACTACCAAGAAAGCCAGTAATAATCGTGACTGGCATTCCTTGTTTGGGTGCATCCATTGCTGGGGATTCGGAAGTATCTACTGATTGCATAGCGCTGTTATCAAGAAATTATAAAACATGAATGTAGCCCAGAGAGTCCCGAAAACACTAGCACTGCTAGGCAAAACTTCTAATTCCGAGCCTGTAACCGTTTCACTGGCTGGGAATAGATGGTTTATTTTCACCCTGCCGTACTAGCATAGGGATGCTGGACTGTTTTTTCAGCTGTTTTATCCTATTATTGCGTATCTCCAATTTCAGAATTATTCTGTTATGACCCTAACTCTTTACAATACTCTCACCCGTCGTCAAGAACCATTTGCCACAGTAGAACCAGGTAAGGTGAAAATGTACTGTTGCGGCATGACGGTGTACGATTACTGTCATTTGGGTCATGCCAGAACTTGTATTGTTTGGGATGTAGTCAGGCGTTATCTCCAGTTTATCGGCTATGAGGTGCGCTATATCCAAAATTTTACCGATATTGATGACAAAATTCTCAAGCGATCGCGCGAAGAACATTCGTCAATGGAAGCGGTAGCTGAACGCTATATCCAAGCTTATTTTGAGGATATGGCACGGCTGGGAGTTAAAGAAGCCGATGAGTATCCCCGTGCTACCCACACCATGAATGGCATTCAGCGGTTAATTCATGAGTTGGAAAATAAAGGCTTTGCTTACCCATCTGACGGTGATGTTTATTACGCTGTCCGCAAGTTTGATGAGTATGGCAAGCTATCTGGACGTAAGTTAGATGATATGCAAGCAGGCGCCAGCGATCGCGTGCAGATAGAAGATTCAGAATATCAGAAAAAGAAAGACCCCTTTGATTTTGCCTTGTGGAAAGCGGCGAAACCAGGAGAACCGGCTTGGAAATCACCGTGGGGTGCAGGACGTCCGGGATGGCATATTGAATGCTCGGCCATGGTACGCGATCGCCTGGGTGAAACAATAGATATTCATGCTGGTGGTGCTGACTTAATTTTCCCCCATCATGAAAACGAAATTGCCCAATCAGAAGCAGTCACAGGTAAACCCCTAGCTACTTACTGGCTGCATAACGGTATGGTAAAAGTTGATGGGGAAAAAATGTCCAAATCTTTGGGCAACTTTACCACCATTCGGGATTTACTAGATCGAGGCGTTGAACCGATGGCTGTGAGGTTATTTGTCCTCATGGCCCAATATCGTAAGCCTATTGATTTTACCGACGAAGCCATCGCCGCAGCTACTAACGGCTGGCATACCCTCAAAGAAGGTTTGCTGTTTGGCTATCAATTTGGGGCTGGGGAACCGGAACCTGGGGAGTGTTTAACTGCTTATGTTGAGCGTTTCCAAGAAGCTGTGAATGATGACTTTAATTTTCCTGGCGGGATAGCTGTGCTATTTGAGTTAGCTAAGGAACTGCGCCGTGAGGGTAATATTATTGTCCATCAAGGGAAAACCGACACGCCAATGGAGGAGTTACAAACACAGTGGCGAACACTTGTAACTCTGGCAGATGTTTTGGGTTTAGAAGCTAAACCAGAAGAGGTAACTTCTTCTGTTGAAGGTTTAAGTGATACTGAAATTGAAGATTTGATTCAACAACGGCAAACAGCCAGGAAAGCCAAGGATTTTGCCGCAAGCGATCGCATCCGGGATCAATTACAAGCACAGGGAATCACCTTAATTGACAGTCGTGATGGTACTCGCTGGCATCGTAATTAATAGTATGGGTAAGGTGGGTTTTCCCTGGTCGGTAGTCTCAAAAATAGACCATAGGGCGTGTTTTTCTCCCTTAGCCCCTAATCGCGGAAATAGTTGTACTTTTATAAAGTATAATTAAGAAAAAGATAAAAAAGCCTGGATAGTAAGGTAGGCTCAAACGGCCGAAAATACTCCCCAGAAACATTTTAAGTTTAATAGTTTTTGATAAAACTACTAATATCCTCGACTAGCAACTAGTTTGTGAGTTGAGGAACAAACAACAGTGTAGATTTCTCAGTTGAAGAGGCAAATAAAGGCGTGGGTCAGTATCAACCTGCTCAGCTAAGGCGCTACAATCCAGACGCGATCGCTCGTCACTATCGTTATCGTCCCTGGTTAGCTTGGGGACGAATCCTAAAAATAATTTGGTATTTCGCCGGATTTATTTTGAGTCTCAAGTGGGACGAATGGCAAGACCAAATCGAGCTGAACAAGGGTAAACGTGCCATCCAGTTACGAGAATTGCTTACCAGACTTGGCCCGACTTTTATTAAAGTTGGTCAAGCCCTATCCACCCGGCCGGACTTGGTACGCAAAGATTTCTTAGAAGAACTCATTAAGCTGCAAGACCAATTACCAGCTTTTGATAATGCACTGGCTTATCAAATTATCGAAAAAGAGTTAGACCGGCCAATTACCGAAGTTTATAGTGAGTTGTCACCAAGTCCAGTGGCCGCAGCTAGCTTGGGTCAAGTTTACCGTGGTCGTTTACTCAGTGGCGAAGAAGTTGCAGTCAAGGTGCAACGCCCCCACTTACGTCCAGTAATTACACTCGATTTGTATTTGATGCGTTGGGCGGCCGGTTGGCTAGCCCCCTTTCTACCCTTGAATCTCGGTCACGACTTAACTTTAATTGTGGACGAGTTTGGCATCAAGTTATTTGAGGAAATCGATTACATCAATGAAGGGCGCAATGCGGAAAAATTTGCGACTAATTTTCGCGACAACCTCCAAGTCAAAGTTCCAGTTATTTACTGGGGTTACACCAATACTCGTGTTTTAACTCTGGAATGGATTAACGGCTTCAAGCTGACAGATAACAAAAGTATCAAAGCAGCAGGTTTAGATCCAGAAGTGATTATCCAAATTGCTGTAAATTGCGGTTTACAACAGTTATTGGAACATGGATTCTTCCATGCTGACCCCCATCCTGGAAATTTGTTTGCCATGCCTGATGGCCGAATGGCATACATTGATTTTGGCATGATGGATCAGTTGGAGGAAACCAGCAAAGAAAGTTTGGTTGATGCGTTAGTCCATTTGGTTAACAAAGACTACACTGATTTAGCCTCGGATTTTGTCAAATTAGGTTTTCTGACTCCAGATACTAATATTTGTCCCATTGTGCCGGCGCTAGAATCAGTGCTAGGAAATGCCATTGGTAAAAATGTTGGGGAATTTAACTTCAGAACCGTCACCGATGAGTTTTCGGAACTGATGTATGAATATCCTTTCCGAGTTCCCGCCAAGTTTGCCTTAATCATTCGCTCTTTGGTAACCCAAGAAGGAATAGCCCTCAGTCTCAACCCTAATTTCAAAATTGTGGAAGTGGGTTATCCCTACATAGCACGAAGATTGCTAACTGGGGAATCAACAGAATTACGGCGACGACTACTAAACGTGTTGTTTAAAGATGGTAAATTCCAGTGGCAGCGTTTAGAGAATTTAATTGAAATCGCCCGTACTGATAGCAACTTTGATGTCTTACCAACAGCCCGAATGGGACTACAATTTCTGCTGTCTGATGAAGGTAAATTTCTCCGGCGACAGCTGGTATTAGCACTCACCGAAGATGACCGTCTGCATACCGAAGAAGTCCAGCGTCTTTGGGATTTAGTTAAAGATGACATCAAACCGACTCGTTTATTTGACGTAGCTATCGGTATGTTGGCAGAGTTATCTAGAGAAAGTGTCGCTGCTATTATTCCTAATTCTTCTTTCTTCGCTGCTTTTAGCGATATTCAGCCCCACAGTAACAAGTAAAAACATCATTTTTTTTGGATGTATTACTTGTATCGCTGACTTTTTATGGAGTTCTCAAGATAAATCCGGAGTTTTCATGTACTATTTTCCTGCCGAACCGCCTTATTTATTGATACTTATTGGTTTTTTAATGGCATTAACTTCTGGGTTCGCCTTATCTGGCACCCTGAAAGTAATGGTGCAGCAATGGTCAACAGATAGTGCCGAAAATTCCCCGCCTCCTTCCTTACTCAGACAATTGTTTGTCCCATTTTTAGGGATAACTGCTGGTGTTTGTCTGTTTCTCTCCTCAGGGTTAGAAATATTTGGCTTTCCGTCTGTATTAGCTTTAGGAGTTGGCTTACCACTTAGTCTTTTGACTTGCTTACTTGTGTGGTTACAACTAGGCAGTATGTTAAGTTTCGCTCAACGCCAAGGAATGCGATCGCTAGATTTAGATTCTTAACCCCAATGCAGCAAAAAACACAATTTTTAGGCTCAGTTTGACGCAAAACCAGCAAGACGGAAATTACGCGTTCCCTAAATCTAACTGTACTTGTACTCCATCATTGCCATCTACTGACTGAGCCGGCTGCAAAAAATCGGATTTCTTGGCAGTGACATGGTTTCACTTAAGCAAAATCCGCCTGAGAGACTTTAAATTATGTATATTTTATTACTGATTTGACGCGAAACTAGTACCTCAATGCGGAAATCGAAAGCTTATTATGTAGGCTTTTCATTGATTTCAAATGGTCTGTTTATTTACGCCGTGCTGTACTAGTTGCCTGTTTTTGATAATTCTGTTGCAATTGATACATATGATTAAATAAATGCCAGCAATATTCCTCTGGTAGTCCACAAGTGACAGCACCGCGCAGTACAACATTAAAGTACCAATCATTGGGTGCCATTTCTTCTATAAGCTTATTAACAACTACATAAGTGCGTGCATTTGTATATACTTGATGTTCACAGTGAATTTCCACTGCTTCATGACGATATAAACTTTGGGATACACCTTCGCGGATATCTAAATATTCACTTAAGCGCCAGGGTAAGTGATAAAGTACACCTTTAACGCTGGCTTGGGGATCTTTGACTACATCCAAAACGCCACATTTGCGAGTCTGAGAATAAGAATAAAACCCCAGTCGATAACCCTTTAAAATTCCCGGGCCAATGATGTAAGGATGGGTGTTTTCACCAAGCGATCGCTTTAAATCCACTGGACACATACAAGAGCCATAAGCAAAATAATAAAACATCGGCTCTTTTTGTCGCTGTTGTTGCAGTTTTAACTCTGATTTGGCAGGATTATGAGATTGCACCCAACTGTGGTGTGAGTATCGACTTTGGTTACTCATCTATCCTTGGAAGTAATTATATATTCGTATAACGAAAATACTAACATCAAAAGTTAAAACATACAACATTATTCCGATAGACGAAGTGTAGTTTAAATTGCTTCACCTATTCCTATTATTGAGTAATTGATTGTTGCCGATTTTGCTAGCTTGTTCATTGAGTCTAATGGCAGAACCTGTTTGATTGGTGTGATAAACCAAGGTAGAATCCATAGCATCAACAACCACTCGCCAACCAGCCACTATATTTCGGGTACAACCTTCACCAGGATTAGCCAATTCTAAACAGCCACCACTCCAATTGCGCTGTTGAGCTTGAGTAATAGTTAACCGAGAAACTGGCTGTTGTAAACGGTTTGAAGCCACTTGCAAAACTGCATTTTTCACATTTTGAGGCAATTGGATATCTGTGACTTGGTTAGCTTTTTCATTGAGCTTAACGACAGAACCCGTTTCATTGGTGTGATAAATTAAGTTTTGGCCAGCAGCACGAACAATTACCTGCCAACCTGGAACCAACGCAGCAAGACATAATTCATTGATATCTCCCAATTCTAAACAGCCATCTCTCCAAGTTTTTTGTTGAGCTTGCATAATGCTGATGCGAGCAATTGGTTGTTGCAAACGTTTAGAGGCTGCTTGCAACACTGCATTTCTGACATTTTGGGGCAGTTGTTGGCCAGTAATTTCACTAGCCTGTTCATTTAGCCTAATAGCAGAACCCGTTTGATTGGTGTGATAAACCAAGGTTTGATCAACAGCGCCGACAATTACGCGCCAACCTGGAACCAAAGCTTGGGTACAAAATTCATCAGCACCAGCCAAATCCAGACAGCCATTACTCCAAGTTTGCTGTTGAGATTGCATAATATTGAGGCGAGCAATTGGTTGTTGCAAACGTTTAGAGGCTGCTTGCAACACTGCATTTCTGACATTTTGGGGCAGTTGTTGGCCAGTAATTTCACTAGCCTGTTCATTTAGCCTAATAGCAGAACCCGTTTGATTGGTGTGATAAACCAAGGTTTGATCAACAGCGCCGACAATTACGCGCCAACCTGGAACCAAAGCTTGGGTACAAAATTCATCAGCACCAGCCAAATCCAGACAGCCATTACTCCAAGTTTGCTGTTGAGATTGCATAATATTAAGGCGGGAAATTGGTTGTTGCAAACGTTTAGAGGCTGCTTGCAACACTGCATTTCTCACAGATGGCGGTAGATTGGCAGATGGATTCGTGGGAGCATTTGCCGTAGCTAACCTTAAAGAACGTCCATTGTTATTGGTATGATAAGTCCAGTTTTGTTTACCATTAGTTACCACAACCCGCCAGCCAGGAACTAATGCTTGGGTGCAGAGTTCGTTGGGTTGAGGCAATTCCAAACAACCATTACGCCAAGTCTGTTGACTATAATCACTAATTTTCAGTTCTCTGATGGGAATCCTTTGTCTGCGGGCTAAATCTCGCCGTACGGCGTTAGCTACTGGACGCGGTAAGCGGTTTGATTGGCGGTTTGCTATAAGGTTACTGATTTCAGGTGTCAACTTTGCAGAATTAGCAGTGGCGTTTTTCATCAGTGTTAACCCACTACCAACAGACAACACACCTGTTAAAAGCAAAGCGGTGATAATTCGGGTTTGATTTGTGGAAGGATATTTTTTTAGTTTAATCTTCATAATGCAATAACAATACTTAGTAGGGATGTACGTACAATCTGGAAGTTTTTCAACGCAAAGTTACCTAAGGTCAAAACCAAGGTACACAGAGTGATGCTAAATTTAATTTGCTACAAACTAATAAAATGCTGTATTAGTCCGTATCAAAAGTATGAAAAACTAAGATTTAGCAATTAAACACAAAATAGTAATCAGTCCCACAACTGAAATTTGGGGAATATAAAAATTATCTATCTTCTGTCATTGATGTAATACTAGACTCTAGTATACTGAGATTTTGTTCCTAAATTTTTATAGTAAATTTATATATAGCGAACTGATCAATCAGCGCCAGCAATCCCAATGAAATAGAAATTCGCATTACTTAGGTAAATAAAAATTAAACTTCTGAAGCGGTGAATGCTGAATTTGGCGTTGCTTGATGTTCATCGTTATCAAATCTAATAGTACTAGCTGCCCAATTCTTCAAATCAGGTGCTAGCCAAACTAGTTTACCCAGGATGTCATCGTTAACCCATAGTACTAGAGGAAAATGTAGGTTTTTGCGAAACTCATCGCGCATGAGATTAGTACTGATAATTAGTTGATTAATTTCTACTACAGACTCTAAACCTTTCACCATTAAAGCTTCGGGTTGATTTATCCCGATTGTATCGGCAATGGTTGTATACAGTGTCTCTGCCGTAGGTGAAATGACAATCTCTTGGATATCTACAGATGACAATTCCTGTAATAAATTCAATATTTGTGGCTGTGCTTTTACAGAGTTACAACAGGCTAATATTAAAGAAAATTGACCAGTGGCCAGCATAATCGCCCTTACAAGCCTCTGGACAGATGCTGTTATATTTGCTAAATTGTCTTCTGAATTATTTAAGCTTTTCATTATAATTCCTGTACTTGCAGCAAAAAATAGTACAGACTGATATACAAATGACTTCTGTTATCAGTGATATACGGTTAAAATAGGAAAATTATTCTTCTCTAATACTTAGCATAATCTTAAATATAGGCTGATGGCTAGGTTTAAGATTTGTTGATTCATATGTATAAATGTATTAAGCTTCTTGTAGAAAAAATAACAATGTAGTGGCAGTAATTTGGAGACAAAAAGTGAATAAATTATTGGTAAAAATTTAGTAACTGTCTTGACTAGTAGGTAACAACGCAACTTCTATCCCCATATACTAGTCATGATTAACGTTTTATGCTTTCTCCAGCAAGTTATGAAAAAATTTGTCACGTGGTGTGTGGAGTTAATTGGGGGGAAAATCCTTCCTGGTAAAAAACAGGCTTTGTTTGCCGTGATAGTTTCCTTGAGCATGATAGCTACAGTGATGCTATCGCTGCCTTTGAACGCTCAAACTAGACCTACGCCACCGCCTAACTCTGAGTTAAGGGGAGTGTGGTTAACCAATATTGATAGTAATGTACTATTTGAACGCGATCGCCTGAAAAATGCTTTACAACGCCTGAATGAACTTAACTTCAACACCGTTTATCCTGTGGTGTGGAATTGGGGATATACGCTCTATCCTAGTAGAGTAGCAGCCAGAGTAATTGGGCGATCGCTTGATCCTGAACCCGGACTGCAAGGGCGAGATATGCTCAAAGAAGTGGTCACAGAGGGACATGAAAAAGGATTAAAAGTAATTCCCTGGTTTGAATTTGGCTTCATGGCCCCAGCAGATTCCCTCTTAGCTAAAAATCGTCCCCAATGGCTTACCAGTCGCAGCGACGGTACTAAAATTGTCAAAGAAGGTACACATGAGCGGGTGTGGTTAAATCCTTTTCATCCAGAAGTCCAGAAATTCATTCAAGATTTAGTCGTGGAAATCGTGAGAAACTACGATATTGACGGCATTCAATTTGATGATCATTTCGGCTTACCATCAGAATTAGGCTACGATCCCTACACAGTAGCACTATATAAAAAAGAACATCGTGGTCAAGCCCCCTCCAAAGACCCAAAAAATCCCGAATGGGTGAGATGGAGAGCTAACAAAATTACCGACTTTATGAAGCGGACATTTACAGCCATCAAAGCTAGTAAAAAAAATTGCATTGTTTCCGTAGCTCCTAATCCCCAGCGTTTCTCCTACGAATATTATTTAGCAGACTGGCAACGCTGGGAACGCATGGGAATTGTCGAAGACTTGGTATTGCAGATATATCGGGATGACTTAAAAGTATTTACCCAAGAATTAGAGTATCCCGAAGTCAAAGCCGCCCGTAGCCATATTCCTGTAAGTATCGGCATATTATCTGGCTTAAAGAACAGATCAGTACCCATAGAACAGATTAAAACCCAAGTACAAGCAGCGCGCGATCGCAACTTTGCCGGAGTCTCCTTTTTCTTTTATGAAACCCTGTGGAACCTCAGCCGAGAACAGCCCCAAGCGCGTCAAAATGGCTTCCAGAAATTATTTCCCACACCAACGGCTTATCCGAATTTGCTCACTGGTTGGAAACCATAGGGTAGAGACTGGGGACAAATCAATTCAAAAGTCAAAAGTCCCCAGTCACTCCTCTGCGAGACGCTCCGCAGTCAGCGCAGCTATACTCATCAGGGCTTGTTGTGGTTATAGTTGGAAAACACTCCCTAGCCCTGTAAAATCTGGCAAGAGAACCATTTATCGCTCACTACGAACAAAAATTTATTTTTGGGCATGAACATAATTTATAAAATAAAATTTCGGAATTAGCCAAAATTTGAGCCAAGCATAAGCACCCATACTTAATGCTGCTGTAATCATTAGGGGTAAACCAACTTTAATTCTGACTGGATCAGGAAGTAAAGCAACTCCGGCTACAGCAATAATGCTGTATACCAAAAGTCCTAATTCTAGGCGTTGGAAAACTTTAAGTGCATTGCGACAGCTATGACAAAGTAATGTATGTTGTGTGTACCTATCCAGCAATACAGCACGGTTATCATTAATTTTTGCTTTCTCGGTCACACTAATTCCTACTTCGTTCCAAGGTAGCTGTCCGTGACAATACTTATCAAACCAGTTGCGGAACTCAATCACCAAACGGTCAGCGCTTGTAGGTAGTTTGTAGGCAGTTTTCCAGCTTTCAACTGACTGTCTTTGGTGAAGATAATTTTCTTGCTGATGTAACAAAATCATATCTCCATCAAGCACCTGATTACGAGTTTGGATGTGAGACCACCAGCGTGGTGTAAAACGGTGGAGTGTTTTGGCAAAGTTTCTGGGAAATTGGGCGACAATGCGAGACTTACCTGGAGATACAGGAATACAGTAAGTTACAAGTCCCATTTTTTTCTCGGAGTCGCCAAAGTTGATGTCATACTCCAGATAACAAGGTGGGATAAAAGTGATTGTGGTTTTGAAGCGTCCGGAAGTAATTCCTTCAATTAACTTTGGTGTGGCTTGCACAATTTCCATCGGGATGAGTCTAGCGTATTCTCTTTTACCCTGTACGCCGTGATGGGCAAAAGGTACGTGACTAGGATCTACTATATTTTCCACTAAAGTTTGCCAGTCATATTCCAAATCACGCACATAGGAAGACCAGACAAATCCTTTGTTGGCATCGATTTGAGGTGAAAGTGGTAATGGTGTATTGGCAGCTTGTTCGCCCGATTTAGCATCGGGCCAAACCCAAAGTAAATCATTTGCTTGGCAAACGGGCAGTGAAGTTACACAGAAATTGTTTTGATTCTTGGTAACAATTTCTGGATTTTCTGCCTGAGGAATATGAGTACAAATGCCTTGAGAATCAAATTGCCAGCCATGATAGCTACACATCAAATTACCAGTTTTTTCGTCAATACGCCCTTCACTTAAGGGGGCGAGACGGTGGGGACATTGATCTATAAAGACTTGGTAATTTTCAGATGATTGATGTTTCCAGATAACTAGGCGTATTCCTAAAAGTGTGACTGGAGTTGGTTGGGTGGGATCAATATCTTCAATGGGTGAGAGAGGATACCAGTTTTGGAAGAAGTTGAATTCAGATGGCATTGAGGTTTTAACCCGTTGCGTAGTATCAGTTTAGAATCTCCGTCTCTTTAGAGCAGAGAGTAGTCAATTAATCAGCCTGGATTAAAAATTCCCAGGCTTTTAATTTTACACGCTGGATTTCTGACGGTTATTTTCCATCCCCTTGATGCCGTTGAGGAACATTGGCACAAATTTCTCCATAAAAGCTTGCGGATCACGTTGCCAAGCTGTTTGAGCAGCGCGCATTCTCGTAAATTGCAACTCAGGTGCTAACAAAGTTTGTGGTAAGCGTTCCATTAAATACTGGGGCCGTTCCCAAACTGGCATTGTATTTGCTATTTCCACCAGATGAGTCACCCGGCGTAGTTCTGCACCTAAGGTGATATCCATTCCCGATTCAAATGCCGCCTGTTCAATAGCTGCATACTTTTGTTTAGCTTGCTCTACTTTTTGTTGGTGTTCTGGACTTTTACGAGCGATTTCTGTTAACCAACGGTTCCCCCAACGCACATGTCCTGCTTCTTCTGGCAGAATTTTGGCAATGGTTTCGCTAATTTTGATGTTTTCTGTGGTTTGTGGAGCTTGTTTGAGGGCGTATATGTGAGCCGAGAAATACTCACAACCCCGTTTTTCGGTGACATTAATCGCTGCCAATGCAGCAATGATGCCATCTTCTCGGTCACTTTCCGTCTTGAAGGATTCTTGATCTATCAGACGCTCAAATTCGTCAATATAGGAATTGCCAGGGGGAGTACCGATGTCAGCGCCTAAATCCAGCAACAAATCAGTTAACCACATAGCATGACGAGCTTCATCACAGATGTGGTGAGATAAGTCCTGTAACAGTTCCTTTGGTTTGCCATTGAGTTTTTCAATGACCTCGGTTAAATCTTTACAGCTGCGTTGTTCGCTGTAGCGGTAGCGATTGAGGGTAATGAGATGGATTTCGTGATCGCTAACTACCTGTTGGAGAATATCCCTGGCACTCAAGGAATTTTGAAATTTACGTGGATAAATAACTGTCATAGTTGGGTTAATTTTTGTTAACTATATTAGTTTGATGGTAACTAGCAATAGCACTTAGTTGCCAAAAATCAAGCAATTTTCCTACTCCAGATATATGAGTTTAATTGCCTTATTGTAAATAATTGTAACGAATAAAATGATCTACTTGGGGAAATGACTATTCTTCGGCATAACACGAAGCAAAAGCCTAAATATCCACAATTTATTGCTTTTTTGTGAGGTTAGGGGCAATTTTTCACTAATTTGCCCTGGACAATCGCTACTACAATTTTCTGTATATGAATTTTTATTGCAAAACCTCATTTTGTAACATTGGTTACAGAATTGTGTGTTAGTTTAGTAAATGAAGAGATAAATAGTTAAGCATATATCACTAACTAAAACCATAAGGAGGACTGTGTTATGTCTATTCAAGATAGATCCCGTGCGCTCACAATGCTGCAATACAAGCAAGTCAAGAATCGGCAACAATCAATGCTGATGCGTGCTGCACAAGAACTCGGTCTTCCTGAAGAAATATCCGAATATTGGAATCCTATTCAGGGGAAGATAGATCCTACAACTCGGTTGATTTATGAAAGCAGTCACGTTGCCATGAGCTAGTACCGCTGTCTTGGAAGTTAAAAGTTTACCCTGAGCGAAGTCGATAGTTCAAAGTTAAAAGTCAAAAGGCTTTGATTTTGGGATTTTCAACTTGCGCCCAGATGAAGTAGCTTTTGAGCCTTTCCCACAGAATCTGATGAAATCGATTTCTCAACGACAATCTAGCTTCTTGGTTTCCCAATTGCAGTCAGCCTAGGTTCTTACAGTGCTACAAGACGTGAAAAAAAAGCCACCCTATATGGGGTGGCAAAAAATTCACTAATTTTGGGAATTAGCAATCGTAATAGAGATGAAACTCATAGGGATGAGGACGCAACTGCAACTGCTTAACTTCGTTAGCCAGCTTGTAGTCGATCCAATTGCTGATAAAGTCTTCTGAGAAAACGCCTGTTTCTGTCAAGAAAGTATGATCGTTTTCTAGTGCTTCCAATGCCAAATCCAGAGAACCCGGAGTTGAAGGAACCTTCGCCAGTTCTTCTGGAGAAAGTTCATAAATATTCTTATCTAAGGGTTCACCAGGATGGATTTTGTTCTTGATGCCATCGATACCAGCACAAAGCATAGCAGCGAATGCTAAGTAGGGGTTAGAAGTTGCATCAGGACAACGGAATTCCAATCGCTTGGCTTTAGGGTTATCGCCAGATAGAGGAATCCGCACAGAAGCAGAACGGTTACCTTGAGAGTATGCCAAGTTCACTGGTGCTTCATAACCAGGTACTAGACGTTTGTAAGAGTTAGTTGTGGGGTTGGTAATAGCCAAAAGCGCTGGTGCGTGCTTGAGGATACCACCAATGTAGTAAAGTCCCATTTCACTCAAACCAGCATACTTATCACCTGCAAACAAGGGTTTGCCATCTTTCCAGATGGACTGGTGACAGTGCATCCCAGAACCGTTATCGCCAAAAATGGGTTTTGGCATGAAGGTAACGGTTTTGCCATATTTCTTAGCAACGTTCTTGATGACATACTTGTAAGTCATCAGCCAGTCAGCAGCTTCAATCAACTTACCAAACTTGAAGCCTAGTTCGCACTGACCACCAGTAGCAACTTCGTGGTGTTGTTTTTCAATAGGTACGCCACAATCTGCCATTGTTAATAGCATCTCTGTACGGATATCTTGGAAGCTATCCGTTGGCGATACTGGGAAATAACCTTCTTTGAAGCGTGGTTTGTAACCCAAATTGGGGCTTTCTTTCTTACCAGAATTCCAGCGACCTTCCGCAGAGTCTACATGGTAGTAACCTTCATGGGAATTTTGGTCAAAACGGACATCATCAAAGATAAAGAATTCAGCTTCAGGACCAAAGAAAGCTGTGTCACCAATGCCAGTAGAAACTAGGTAGTCTATTGCTTTTTGAGCAATCACACGGGGACAACGGCTGTACCATTCGCCCGTGCGGGGTTCTTTAATACTACAAACTATACTGAGCGTTGGCTCTTTCATGAAGGGGTCGATCCAAGCAGTGTTGGCATCGAGTACCATCATCATGTCTGATTCTTCGATACCTTTCCAACCCCGAATGCTGGAACCGTCGAAGGCTACGCCATCAGAGAAGGAACTTTCATCGATTTGATTGTGGTACACGGTGAGGTGCTGCCAAGTACCAGGTGTATCGATGAATTTCAGATCAATCATCTGAATTTTTTGGTCTTGAATCATTTTCAAGACTTCTTGTGGGGTTGTCATTGTTACTCCTTCTCTACCAATTTCCTAACATAAAATCATAATCTTCCAAAGCATCCTAACCCAGATGATCTGAACCAAGTTGTTGATGACACACCTGAAATATCATAAATCCTAGACATTAGAGGATTTTGTAGTTTTTGTTACAGCTTATCCGGTTTACAGGTTATATTAACCTTTTCCCCAACATCTGCACAAAACTTAAAGTTCATCTCATTAGGGGACAACTTTGGCATAGAATCCTTAAATAGCGGATGAATTGTTTTTGTGCCGCATCTATTTTAAATGGCACAAAAATTTACGGGTGCATAAGTGCAACCAAATTAATATCAAACCATAGATAGTAATGATTGGGAGAAGAAGGAATGCGCGATGCAGTTACAAGCTTGATTAAGAATTATGACGTTGCTGGTCGGTATTTTGACCGGAATGCAATTGACAGCCTTAAATCTTATTTTGAAAGTGGTACAGCACGAGTAAAAGCAGCAGCTGCGATTAACTCAAATGCTGCTTCATTGGTAAAACAGGCTGGTTCTAAGTTATTTGAAGAGCAGCCAGAGTTGATTCGTCCAGGCGGCAATGCCTACACTACTCGTCGTTATGCCGCTTGTCTACGAGATATGGACTATTACCTGCGCTATGCTACCTATGCGCTGGTTGCTGGCAACATGAATGTATTGGATGAGCGCGTACTGCAAGGGCTAAGAGAAACTTACAATTCTTTAAGCGTACCCATTGGGCCCACTGTTTATGGTATCCAGATTCTTAAGGATTTGGTGAAGGCACAAGTAGCTGCGGACGGTGTTGCAGATACTGCCTTTGTTGATGAGCCGTTTGATTATATGACTCGTGAATTGAGCGAGAAAGATATTTAGCATCTAGTCCTGGTGATTAGAAATCGTAGAACTATACAAACAAAGTTCGCGTAAGTGGACTTAACAGATATCGCACTTTGGCTTGATTGGCAAGGTGCGTTTACTTTTATTAATACAAAAAAATATTTGTTGTATGACAAATTAATTGGTATTACAACGAACATAATTACTGGGAAAATTTTATACCTGCTCTTATAATGTTTATTATTGATATAAATAATTTTTGGCAATAGTTCTATGAGTATTAATGATCTAGAATTTCTGCATGGTGCAGCCTTTCTTCGACTCCTCAAAGGAACATCTTATATCCAGGGTAAGAGCATCTCAATCAGGCTTGACACAAGGAATCAGAAGAATCTAAAG
>NZ_CAWUDM010000080.1:0-27739 GCF_963920855.1 Nostoc sp. CCY0012
CTTGGGAATAGTCGCAAAGACTTACTCCCCCCATCCCCCCATCCCCTCCTCACCCACTACTTATATGAACTCCGCCACAAAATCCCCCACACCTGTTGCTTTAACCATTGCTGGCTCAGATAGCGGTGGTGGTGCAGGTATTCAAGCTGATTTACGCACTTTTGCTTTTCATTGTGTCCACGGTACTAGCGCTATTACCTGTGTGACGGCACAAAATACTTTAGAGGTAAGACGGGTTGACGCTATGCCTACAGAGGCGGTGGTAGCCCAAATTCAAGCGGTGGTAGAAGATATTAGTGTCCAAGCTGCAAAAACAGGAATGTTGCTGAACCAAGAAATTATCTCTGCTGTTGCCCAGCAAGTCGAAGCACTACAAATCGAGAACTTAGTAGTTGATCCAGTGATGGTATCACGCACAGGAGCGCAATTGATTGATGATGATGCGGTCAAAACATTGCGTCATTTTTTAATTCCCCAAGCCGCTATTGTTACGCCAAATCGCTATGAAGCACAGATTTTAAGTGGCTTCCCCATTAATTCCCTAGACGATATGCGGGCAGCAGCTCAAGCTATACACCGAAATCTCCGAGTGAAAGCTGTATTAGTTAAGGGTGGAGGAATGCAGGGCAACTCACGTGGTGTTGATATCTGGTTTGATGGGCAAAAGCTGGAAACTTTGATCACACAACAAGTAGATACTAAAAATACTCATGGTACTGGTTGTACATTATCAGCTGCGATCGCAGCTAATTTGGCCAAGGGTATGGATTTGTGGCCAGCAGTACAACAAGCAAAAAACTATGTCACTCATGCTCTGACTTACGCCTTAGATATCGGTAAAGGGCAAGGGCCTGTAGGACACTTTTTTCCTCTCTTACGTCAATAATTCACCGTCAGCAGCCATAGCTACTAACCACTGACTACTGAGATATTTCAAAGTAAATTAAAAATCTTTGCTCTCTGAGCATTTATCAATTATTCTTGGGCTAGTTTCCGAGATGGCTAGACTTTGCTAGCATCTCTGTACGATCTCATAAACTTAATTTTTGATACCAGGTCACTAATGCGAACAACCCCAAGTTCTGTTCACCGCAATCCACCAAAACCACCAACCACCCAAACTCAATCTCCTACTGTGCCTCTGTCCGTATACCGGGAATTAGCAACAGAGTTACATTCAACACAAGCGAAATTAGATGCTATCACCGTCCAAAATCAGCAACTAGAGCAGGAAAATCAACTACTACGTCAAGAAATTACCAAAGTAATCCAGTCTTTTAGCCACCTGCAAAAACTTGTCGATTTGCATCCTCAGCCTAGTTCTCAGCAAACTGCCCATACTGCTCATGAAGTAAAAACTCCAGCAAAAAAACCAGTCAAGGAAACTCGTCAACCTCAGCCGGCTCCCCGTCCGCGTCCACCCGTGGTTACTGAAGCCCCAAAAGGCAAAAGTCATAAATCTAGCTTTTCTGTGCCTATTGAGGAAATCAATTACCCCATGCCAGAACAGGTATTTATAGAAGAGCAAGAAGTCCGCTATTATTCTCCGATGGAGACAAAAGTAAAAGAATTTAGTGGCTGGTGGTTAGCTATCACTATCTTGTTAATCATGCTCACCGCTTTTGGTGCTGGGTATTTGATTATGCGTCCCTTGTTTGAACATCACAATCGTTAGTTATAATCCCCTGACTTTTGAAAGATTTTATTCTTTGTTCGCCTCTGAAGAATTTCCAAGGGGAATTCATTTATGTGTCATAAATACATCATTGGACACATACAGGTTTAAAAAAAGTTGCAATTAGTACATATTTTCTGAGAATAGCGCCAATGGTAACATTCTCAGACAGTATATCTGGTTAGATATATAAACGAACCTATCCTATAAGAAGTAAGGAGTCGAGATGATGAAAAAGGTAGAAGCAATTATTCGCCCCTTTAAGCTTGATGAAGTCAAAATTGCTTTAGTCAATGCTGGTATTGTTGGCATGACCGTTTCCGAAGTTCGGGGTTTTGGACGGCAGAAAGGTCAAACAGAACGTTATCGGGGTTCTGAGTACACTGTTGAGTTCTTGCAAAAACTGAAAGTGGAAATCGTCATTGAGGACAGTCAGGTTGATATGGTAGTAGACAAAATTATTGGTGCTGCCCGTACAGGTGAAATTGGCGATGGCAAAATTTTCATCTCACCTGTTGAGCAAGTTGTACGTATTCGTACTGGGGAAAAGAACACAGAAGCCGTCTAAGCTTAGGGTGGTGATATCCGGTTGAACCGCAATCTCTCTTTTTCTGCCGGCTCCACTGTACACACACAAGTCTATCTTTCTCTCACTTAATTAGAAGAGAAGCGGGGAATGAGGTTCTGTATTTTCTGAAATCTCAATTCCTCAATTATTCGTGTGTACACGGTAGTTCGGTAGGTTCTACTGTATCCCCAGTAATCTATAGCGAGTTAGACCCTAAATTTCATTTTTTAGGGATTTCCCCAGAGATAATTTTCCAATATTAATTGTGGGATGGGCTTCACCGCCTGTCCCTCTGCCTTTTTCATGTTTGGTGTGAGTAAATTTTTAGTAATACAAATGAGGATATTACATAGAAAATTATGTATATAAATTACAAATAGTTGATTAATATAATTTTCCTCACAAGTTCCTCATACTTCATTACTATTCTTGAGATATAAACAGTTTTTTAATTAACGACGGGCAATTTATTCACTGCTCGCATTTTCTACACCACCGTTTTTATCATCAGGATTTGAGAAAAGTATGAATTACTGTCCTTGCTGTTCTGGGATACTTTTGCAACATATACGTGCTTCAGGAATGACTTGGTTTTGCCGTCATTGCTGGCAAGATATGCCAGTATATCATTACGTAAATTCTAGTTCCTTGGCACAGATGGTGGTAGAAGAATCACTCCAAGAGAGCAAAAGTTACAAAAATAATTCTATTTACGTTAGTAAAAAGACAACCATAACCCGCTGGATTGGTCTACAAGATATCTCAGCTTAAGAGGGTATCGCGGAGTAATAATTAAGAATTAGTCAAAATTTACCTGACATCCTTCTAAAATTTAGGTTAAATGTTTCAGATATGCACTCTGCAAGAGTTGTCAGGTAATATTAGTGACACAACAAGACTCGAAACCCTCTCGTTCATTCGCCGGGATTGCTGGCATTGTTGCCGCAGCCACATTAATTAGTAAAGTATTTGGTTTGGTGCGACAGCAGGCGATCGCCGCCGCTTTTGGTGTGGGTGCTGCTGCTACTGCCTATAGCTATGCTTACATTATTCCTGGCTTTTTATTAATACTTTTAGGCGGTGTGAATGGCCCATTACACAGTGCGGTGGTTAGCGTTTTAGCCAAGCGTAAGCACGAAGACGCTGCGCCTCTAGTAGAAACAGTGACAACCCTGGTGGGTGGATTACTGTTACTGGTGACATTCGCTCAACTGTTCTTTGCTGATGCGATCGTTGATATTGTAGGTTATGGACTGGAACCCACAACCAGAGCGATCGCCATTCAACAAATCCGCATTATGGCACCAATGGCCTTATTTGCGGGCTTAATTGGTATTGGTTTCGGCACTCTCAATGCAGCTAATCAATATTGGTTACTCTCAATCAGTCCCTTATTATCCAGCGTGACTGTGATTGCCGGGATTGCCATCTTAACAGGGCAACTGGGTAGGGATATTATTAAGCCAGAATACGCCTTTATCGGTGGTATAGTCTTAGCCCTGGGAACCCTAGCAGGGGCAATACTCCAGTGGTTAGCGCAGTTAATTGTGCAGTGGCGCTTGGGATTAGGTACATTACGTCTGCGGTTTGATTTTAAATCCCCTGGAGTGCAAGAAGTCATTAGAATCATGACTCCGGCGACCATTTCCTCTGGGATGATGCCCATTAATGTCGCCACTGACTTGTACTTTGCTAGTCCCATCCCTGGTGCGGCGGCTGGCTTTAACTATGCCAATCTCTTAGTGCAAACTCCATTAGGAATTATTTCTAATATTATTTTGCTGCCTCTATTACCAATGTTTGCCAAATTAGCCGCCCCAGAACATTGGCCAGACCTTAAGTTACGCATTCGTCAAGGAATTTTGCTCACCGCCGTGACCATGCTACCCCTAGGGGCGCTGATGGTCGTGTTATCGGTGCCGATTGTGCAGATAGTATATGAACGGGGTGCTTTCACACAAGAAGCGACACAGCTAGTATCATCACTGCTGATTGCTTACGGTATTGGTATGTTTGTTTATTTAGGGCGTGATGTCTTGGTACGAGTATTTTATGCCTTGGGGGATGGACAGACACCTTTTCGCATCAGTACCTTTAACATCTTTCTCAACGTTGTCCTAGATGGGATTTTGGTAAGACCTTTTGGTGCTACTGGGATTGTCTTAGCCACAGTAGGTGTTAATTGCAGCTCAATGTTAATGCTGTTGTGGTTACTGGATCGCAAACTCAACGGCTTACCTTTGCGTGAATGGAGTGTGCCTATTTTGGGATTAATTGGGGGTAGCGTTGTTGCTGGATTTGCCAGCTTTGGGACTTTAGTGGGTTTGCAGCAGTTGTTAGGTACAGAAGGCTTAATTGTTCAACTGTTGCAGTTGTGTATCTCCGGTTTAGTAGGAATTGTTGTATTTGCCATCATTGCCTCTTTCATGAAAATACCAGAGGTTAATACATTTGCCGTGCGGATGCGTCAGCGATTTTTGAAGAGATAAAAAATTTTTGCTCGTAGTCAGGACTTTAGTCCTGTCTTGAGGGTAACACCCTAATCTAAAATTCGACGATTACTGGTGTATGGTCGCTGGGTTGGGGCAATTTTCTAGGAGAAACATCAATCATGCAGCTTTGAGCGCGATCGTACAAAACTGGCGTGAGATAATGATGGTCAATTCTCCAACCCATGTTGCGGCGAAAGGCGGCGGCGCGATAATCCCACCAACTGTAGTGTCCACCTTCAGTGGTGAATTTGCGAAAAGCATCGGCAAATCCTAGTTGCAGAATATCTCGTAAAGCTTGGCGTTCGGCTGGGGATGCCATGATGTGATTTTCGGCATTCGCTTTTTCATGAATGTCTTCGGCTGCTAGGGCAATGTTGAAGTCGCCACACATACAAATAGCTGGTTGTGAAATTAAAAGGGTTTGCAAGTATTCTCTTAGCACTGTCAGCCAACCCAGCTTAAATTCGTACTTTTCACTTCCCACTGCTGAACCATTAGGTACATAAAGATTCACAATCCGAATATCATCGAGTACGCCTGTAATTACCCGCTTTTGGATATCCCATTCTGGCTCAATTTTGGGCAAAATTGGCGTGAAACCAGTACTAACATCATTCAATGGTTGGCGACTAATTAAGGCTACGCCGTTATAAGCTTTTTGTCCAGAAACATAAACGTGATAGCCCAATTCTGTAAAAGGCGATCGCGGAAAATCAGCATCCACAACTTTTGTTTCTTGTAAGCAGAGGACATCAATGGGATTTTCCTTTAACCAAGAGATCACATGTTCTAGACGAGTGCGAATTGAGTTGACATTCCAAGTAGCTATTTTCATAAAAACATTATATATATAATAGCAAATATACTTAGTTAAATACGTATAAATTTGAACATTAAACAAATGGTAGCTTGTGGCTCATGACTGATGAAAATCCAGCCTCCTCCTTGGCATAACATCAATATCAATGATTTACGGATGGCATGAAATGCAATGATTGTAGCATTAGCAAAGCTCTAGACAAATATAAGACATAGGTGTTATACGTACCTTATACATTTAAGCTTTAAACAATCTTCATAAATGAATAAACCTAAAGACTATCCTGAATCTCTGTGTTTTTGTACAGCCGCATTTGGCAATAAATATGTGTCGCTAGCAAAACTTTTGGCAAGCGATCTCTATCAATTTGCACCGAATCATCTATTTGTAGTTATTACCGATAAACCAATAGCCTTTCAAAACCAACCTAACGTCATTGCTATTGAACACTGGTGTCGAGGAGTACTTGCGTATCACGAAAGAAGGTTTGCAATTAAGTATGCTCTTTCTCTGTCATCTACAGTCATGTATTTCGATGCAGATGTGCGAATTTGCAGCCCCATACCTCATAATTTAGACTTTAATCCTGGGTTAACAGCACGCAGTTGTGGAGATATGAAAAAACATCTGCGACAACAATTTGACAAGCCTATTCTGTCTCAAAAACTTCAGCGCAAGCAGCATATCATCACAAAAATGGCACAGAAAGCAGGGGTTGATCTTGATTCTGCTTCTGTGAAGTTTATCAACGAGTTTTTGTTTGTGGTGAAAGCTGATGATGGGCGAGAACTAGACTTTTTACAGCTATGGGGCGAATTTGCTATTTATGCAGACACTTTGGGTTTACACAAACACCCTACTTATGCAATGGCTTTAGCCGCCGTAAAAAGCGGTTTACCAATTCATCATAGTAATATGGATGGTCTTAATTTCTTCGACGATCGCATCGAAAAAATTAGACTCGAAAAAGGACAGTCTTCTTTAGGAGAACGGTCAAAAAAATATTTTCAGGAACAAGCTGCAATTGAACAGCAAGATTTGAACCTGCCACAACGTGTGAGAAACTTGGCCCAACGAAAACTCTCCTTAGCCTATAACTCCACGCGGGTAAAACTAACCTCTGTAATTTCACCCTCTGTCCTGCTGGAATACCCAACCGTTAGTTTGAAATCCCAACAGCCAGGGCAAACAAATCTGATTTCTGGCGTTGCAAAATAAAAATATTAATTAAAAACTAAAAGGTTACTTTTAATTTATCCAGGACTTACGTAACGAATCACGTATTTCCGTCATTGCGACCGTAGGGAAGCAACCTCAAAGTTTTGATTTTCGTGGCGAGTGCGTAAATCCTATTATCAACCCAAGGGCAACTTGCAACATCTAGACTTGAATGAAAGAAAAATTTATATAAACTTTTATATATAATTGTTGAAAATTTATGTGGCTTGCTCTTTTCTGCGCCATCTTTGCTAAGTTAGCTTTACAAAAAAATGATCCGACTTCCTATTTTTAGTATTGTCAGCTACAAAATTTAGTAATTTGTTAGTTTAGCTACAAAAAAGACCACGTAAAGTATGATCCCCAAGGTAGATGCAACTATTTAAACCTAGGCTATATTTAAATAACGTAGCTACTAGCTAGCTATTTCAATTAGTCTGAAAAAGGCATTCTTAGTGGTTAAAGGTACGGTTAACTGAGATGGAACTCTTAAGATTCAATTGAGGTTAATTTAAATCTCAAAAATAAGTACAAATACTCGTTTTTTATATGAATGATGGCAGTACTTAATTTGAGTAATATCTTGCCTACTAAACCCAGCAACTTATGAAGATAGCTCAGGTTGCCCCCTTATGGGAACGAGTTCCGCCTACTTGTTATGGAGGAATTGAGTTGGTTGTGAGTCACTTAACCGATGAATTAGTTCGTCGTGGTCATGAAGTTACTTTATTTGCTTCTGGTGACTCTCAAACATTAGCTCATTTAAAAGCAGTTTATCCGCGGGCATTGCGTTTAGACAAAGATGTCCCAGAATATTCAGTGTATGAAACTCTAGAACTTGACCAAGTTTATCAGCAAGCTGCGGAATTCGATATTATTCATTCCCATGTAGGGATGATGGCACTACCTTTAGCGAGTTTGGTATCAACACCCACCGTGCATACTTTACACAATGGGTTTACTAAGGATAATCAAAAATTATTTAGTCACCATTACCAGCAAGCATATGTAAGCATTAGTAACGCCCAACGTCAAATCAAATTAAACTACGTTGCCACAGTTTATAACGGTATAGAAACCCAAGATTATCCCTTTATAGACCAACCGCAAGAACCACTATATTTAGCATTTTTAGGCCGCTTTTCACCAGAAAAAGGCCCCCAATATGCGATCGCCATTGCTAAACAGACTGGTTGGCGCTTGAAGATGGCAGGAAAAGTTGATGACAGAGACGCACAGTTTTTTGTACAAGAAATTGCCCCCCATATTGATGGTCAGCAAATTCAATACCTTGGCGAAATTAACCATAACGAAAAAGCTGAACTTCTGGGCAATGCTGCAATAACTCTTTTTCCTATTAATTGGCAAGAACCTTTTGGCTTAGTAATGATTGAATCAATGGCAACTGGTACGCCAGTAATTGCCATAAATCTAGGTTCTGTTCCGGAGGTAATTGTTCATGGCAAAACAGGTTTTATCTGCCAAAACTATGAAGAAATGGTAAGGATGATTCCTGCGGCGTTAGAACTTAATCGTCAAGCCTGTCGAGAACATGTAGAAACAAAATTTAGTGTTAGCCCAATGGTTAACAACTATGAAGCTGTTTACGAACAAATTATTAATAGCCGCATCAACATACATGGTTATAAAGATGCGGCTCAAGTCTGACTTTAATTAACAACTTTTTTGAACGCTTTAAAACAATAACTTTTTCTAAGGAGGGCATTGGTATGAGTATGAGAGCCAACACTTGTCCGTGTTGCGGTGATTCGCTCCTGCGTCATGTCCGTTATGGTGAACTGTATTGGTTTTGCCAATCCTGCCGACAAGAAGTGCCGCTGTTAACTGTCAGTCGCTTGCCTAAAGTGGAAACTCTGAGTACGGCAGGGGTTCAGACTACTTTGAGGGAGTAGGGAGTAGGGAGTAGGGAATAGGGGTTGACTTTCCCAGTCTCCATGACCAATGACGAATACCTGATACAATCGGGTGGAGCTAATTAGTTAGGTCGAAAGCTGTGTTAGCAGCGTTACTTTACGGTCAGGAAAATTTTCGCTTAGAACAGGTAGCTGACCCTAGTCCAGAAGTTGGTGAGGTTGTTATCAAAGTTGGTGCAGCGACCACTTGTGGCACGGATTTGAAAGTCTGGCGGCGTGGTGGTCATGCGAAGATGTTGACACCACCTACTTTGTTTGGTCATGAGGCCGCAGGGCATATTGTGGCTGTGGGTGCAGGTGTGACAGATTGGCAAGTAGGCGATCGCGTGGTGGCTAATAATTCTGCTCCATGCATGAAATGCTTTTTTTGTCAACGAAAAGAGTATTCTTTGTGTCCCCATTTGACATGGAATAATGGAACTTTTGCGGAATACTTGAAAATACCTGCACCGATAGTCCAGCATAATATGTTGCGGGTTGCCGATGAATTGCCGTTACAATTGGCAGCCATGACAGAACCTTTGGCTTGTGTATTGCATGGTATAGCCCGTTCTGATATTAAACCCCAAGATAAAGTAGTTGTGTTGGGAGATGGGGCCATTGGATTGATGTTTGTGGCTGTGTTGGCTGATATGGCTGAGGTGTGGCTGTGGGGTGGTAATGACCACAGGTTAGCAATTGGTGAAAAACTCGGTGCAGTCCAAACCTTTAATTATCATCAAACTCCAGATATTCCCGGTGTGGTGAAAAAACTAACTCAAGGATGGGGTGCAGATGTGGTAATAGAAGCTACTGGTGTACCTAGTGTTTGGGAAACTGCGATCGCTTGCGCTCGTCCCGGTGCAACTGTTAATTTATTCGGTGGTTGTCCACGAGATACGACGATTACAGTTAATACAGAGCAATTACATTACAGTGAACTAACTTTAAAAGGTGTGTTTCATAATACACCGAAATATGTCCGGGCGGCATTGGCACTGATCGCTAGTCGTAAAATACCCTGGGAATTACTCATCAGTGAAGAGCGATCGCTACAAGATTTAGAACAGGTATTTTATGATATGAAGGCACGTAAGGTGATTAAGGTAGCTATAACTCCTTAATCATAAAAAAAATCAGCTTTAAAAAAATTCGGATGAGTCAAACTGCTTTAAACTTAGTTGCCATATCTATTTTTCTCATGACCTTCTCGGTGCTGCTAGGGCCATTAATTCACTTATCCCCAACTATACCCGCACTTGCTACCTTCACGATTTTGGGAATAGCCACTCTCGATAATTTTAGTTTGCAAGGTAAGGGAGGTACTATTTTTCTAGATTGGATTGCAGGGTTTTCTCCCAAACACCGCGATCGCATTATCCACCATGAAGCTGGACATTTTCTCACGGCGCACTTGCTAGATATTCCTGTAACTGGCTATACTCTCAGTGCTTGGGAAGCCTGGAAACAGGGACAACCAGGCCAAGGTGGTGTGACTTTTGATGATGCTGAATTAGCATCTCAACTAGAAAAAGGGTCAATCAGCGCCCAAATGCTAGATCGCTATTGCACAATGTGGATGGCGGGAATTGTGGCGGAAACTTTAGTTTTTGATGCTGCTGAAGGTGGATCTGATGATAAAAGCAAGCTAGTGGGAGTTTTGGCAAGTTTAGGTTTTTCTGAATCAGCTTGTCAACAAAAACAGCGGTTTCATCTCCTCCAAGCCAAAACTTTACTGCAAGAAAATTGGTCTAGTTACGAAGCGTTAGTTAAAGCTATGCAACAACGCGCTTCAGTTACAGATTGTCAGAGTGTTTTGAGTAATCCCACTTGTGATTAATTTTATGATGGAATTGCGTGTAAATGCGACACTGAGGGTAAATAATCACGCCCAATAACTTGATTACGACCAGCAGCTTTTGCTTGTAACAAATATTGATCAGCACGATTTAGCAAGGTGAAACCCTTATCATCATCTTCTGATTGCAGACAAGCAGCACCTAAGCTAATGGTAATATTGATAGTTAGTTTACTGTTGATTGTAAACGGTTCTTCGCCCACTATGCGGTTAAGACGGTCTGCTACTACCAATGTTTCCTCGCTATTCGTATTAGCTAAAACAACCACAAATTCTTCGCCACCATAACGAAAAGCCGTATCTTGAAACCGCAAATTATGCCGTAGCCGACTACATAGTAATTGTAAAAGGCGATCGCCTACTAAATGTCCGTAAGTATCGTTAACTTGCTTAAAATAATCTACATCTAAGATAATCAAACTCAAGGGAGTATTGTGAGTGCGCGCTTTTTTGATTTGTCTGGGTAATTCCCATTCCAACGCCCGCCGATTATTCATATCTGTTAAGGTATCAGCCAAGGCGATGGTTGACAATAAATCATTTGTCCGTAATAAATCACGGTATTTTTGCGCCTTTCGCACACCAACCATCAATTGAGCTAGTAATAGACACCTACTTGCTCTCATGCCTGCAAAGTTACTTTCTCTTATTGTCTCAGGAAGGTGCCAAATGTAAGCATCAGCCCCTTGTCTCAGTGCAGTAGCAGTCTTATCTAATTCCCAATCCCAGCTATGCTTAGTTCTAGCAGCAAGCAATTGGGGATTATCTTCTACAAGAATACAGTATATCCAGGATAACTGAGTTTGGCTTTTTAACCAATTGCATAGTTGCATACTGCCATCTAGACTAGCTTGCACAAGTATTACATCTGGCGGTGTAATTTGAATTCGCGAAACTGCCTGATTGATATCCATGATTACTTCTATATTAAAATCAGTTGCATCAAGGATCTGATCGGGAAGTGTCGCGAGAAAGTTATGACTCCCAAAGACCAGAATAGAAATTTTCATTACTGTGCTTTCTGCCTTATTTTAAGCTAAAACTTACTGCTTATTTTCCGATTATTAAATATATCGGTATTTATGTCACAGAGGAATTACCCTTGTTTGATAGTATTAACGCTAAATAAATAAATAGCTGTCAATTTTAATCTCCTCTTAATACCCGTATCCGAAGTAACTTGAGTGATGTCAAGTTCTCATAGTTACTGTCTGCTTTTTCGTATTTTTTTTAAAACAGTAAAAATACGGAATCTTGGTTTGTCATTTTAAAAGTTTCTGTAAAAATTACATATGTGATTTATAAGGGAACATTGCAAAATAAAAAAATGCTATTTATTAGGTCTATATAAATGCAAAAATTTTAACTACGCCATAAAAATTAAAAAAATATAAAATTATATTTTGTCCGTAAAAACCGTAAGGTATTTTCAGAATCATAAATGTTATATACCGTAAACAGTAAAAAATTTTTTTCTTACTAATGAGAGGCTTTTTCCTAGTCCAGGAGTATGATTAAGCAGATAAACGATGCCTAAGTAGTCAAAATTTTATCTAGTGGTGGTAGAGTTTGTTTGTATATTTAAGTAGTTCTGTCTTTATTTACAATTTTATAAAAATACCTCGTAAATATACATAATTATCAAGATAAATTAGTTTTTGAAATGTAATTAAACCTCAAAAATAAATAATTTATATTCCGCCCAATATATGAGCGGAAAATCAGGAATAGATGATTTTGATACAGCCAGTTCTATATCTAAGTTCCTATACCCAAATTAATTTGTAACTAATAGCCTTCAATGCTATAACCAGCAGCAACAATCACCTGTTTAATCGACTCTTCAGAAGCAGCAGATTCCACAGTTACTGTTTTATCTTGGACATCTACATCTACCTGAGCATCGGGTTCCATTACATGGATAGAGTTAGTAATTTTCGTTGCACAGTCTTCACAAGCCATATTCGGAACTTTTAGTTTTAGTGCCATTACCTACCTCGGTATCTGAGTTTTGTTTTTACTTATGTATTCCATGCTATTGATGCAGATAGCGATCGCACATCTTACTGAAGTTAGGTAATGAGGGTATTCACAGATAGAGAAGTACACAATAACTGCATATAAGTGCCTACTCGGCAAAATGACTGGCAACAAACTGAAACAAAATGCAAAAATAATATAAAGCTACTTTTAGCAATAACCCAGTAGATACACGTCCCAGCAGTAACTCACCAATGGCAGAGATTTCCTATCCTGGGTCATACTTTGTTTGTACAACAGACAAATATCTGCTGCGGACGTTCCCAATTTAGTAAAACTACTTTTGCTTTCCACCCATGCATTCCAATCCCCAGAAACTCAGCGGTAACGAAATTCGCAACTCATTCCTCAACTTCTTCGCCCAACGAGGACACCAGACTCTCCCCAGTGCTTCCCTCGTACCAGAAGACCCAACCGTGCTGCTGACGATCGCGGGGATGCTACCATTTAAACCGATATTCCTGGGACAGCGCACGCCAGACTTTAAACGGGCTACCACATCCCAAAAGTGCATCCGTACCAACGACATCGAAAACGTGGGACGCACCAAACGCCATCACACCTTTTTTGAGATGTTGGGTAACTTCAGCTTTGGTGATTATTTTAAATCACAAGCGATCGCCTGGGGTTGGGAATTATCCACCCAAGTATTCGGCTTACCTCCAGAACGTCTAGTAGTTAGCGTTTTTGAAGATGATGACGAAGCTTATGATATTTGGCGCAATCAAATCGGCGTACCCGCAGCCAGAATTAAGCGCATGGGCGAAGACGATAACTTTTGGGTATCTGGCCCCACAGGCCCTTGTGGCCCTTGTTCGGAAATTTATTATGATTTCCACCCAGAACGCGGTGATGAAAACATCGATTTAGAAGACGATACCCGGTTTATCGAATTTTATAACCTCGTGTTCATGCAATATAACCGGGATGCATCAGGTAACTTGACACCTCTGCAAAATAAAAACATTGATACCGGTATGGGTTTGGAAAGGATGGCGCAAATCCTCCAACAAGTACCGAATAACTATGAAACTGATTTAATTTTCCCGATTATTCAAACAGCAGCCCAAATTGCGGGGATTGATTACCACAGCAGCGACGAGAAAACCCAAGTTTCCCTGAAAGTCATTGGTGATCATGTGCGTTCCGTTGTCCACATGATTGCCGATGAAATTCGCGCCTCCAACGTGGGACGGGGTTATGTGCTGCGGCGGTTAATTCGGCGGGTAGTGCGTCATGGGCGCTTAATTGGCATTACTGGCGAATTTATTAACCAAGTTGCTGAAACTGCAATTTCCCTGTCTGAATCAGCTTATCCCAATGTGCGCCAACGGGAAGCTGCAATTAAAGCTGAACTGCAACGAGAAGAATCCAATTTCCTCAAAACTTTAGATAGGGGTGAAAAACTGTTAGCAGAAATCATTCAACAGGTAAAACAGCAAGGCAAAACCCAAATTAGCGGTGAAAGTGCCTTTACCTTATACGATACCTTTGGTTTCCCCCTCGAACTCACCCAAGAAATCGCCGAGGAAAATCAGCTAACTGTAGACGAAGCAGGATTCAACGCCGAAATGCAAAAACAAGTGGAACGCGCCAAAGCCGCCCACGAAACCATCGATTTAACTGTCCAAGGTTCTTTAGATAAGTTAGCTGAACACATCCACGCCACGGAATTTATCGGTTATACCCAACCTGCGGCGACAGCCAACGTGGAAGCCATATTAATAGATGGCATTTCCCAAGAGGAAGCAGAAGCCGGGACAGAAATTCAACTTGTTTTGAACCAAACCCCATTTTATGCCGAATCTGGGGGACAAATAGGCGATCGCGGTTATATCTCCGGTGATGGTGTAGTGGTGCGCGTGGAAGATGTGAAAAAAGAATCTGATTTCTTTATCCACTTTGGCCGCATCGAACGCGGTACAATCCGAGTAGGAGATGCTGTAACTGCCCAAATAGATCGGGCTTGTCGTCGTCGCGCCCAAGCTAACCATACTGCAACCCATTTATTACAAGCCGCATTAAAGAAAATTGTCGATGAAGGTATATCTCAAGCAGGTTCCCTGGTTTCCTTCGATAGATTGCGTTTTGACTTCAACTGTCCCCGTGCTTTAACACCAGCAGAAGTCGAACAAGTGGAAGAACAGGTAAATACTTGGATTGCCGAAGCCCATGCAGCCAACGTAGAAGTATTACCCTTAGACGAAGCCAAAGCTAGAGGTGCAGTGGCCATGTTCGGGGAAAAATACGGCGAAGAAGTGCGAGTGATTGACTTTCCGAGTGTGTCAATGGAACTCTGCGGTGGGACTCATGTCAGTAATACTGCTGAGATAGGCATATTTAAGATTATCTCTGAGGCGGGTGTGGCGTCTGGGGTGCGACGCATTGAGGCTGTATCTGGCCCGGCAATCTTGGATTATCTTAATGTGCGGGATAAAGTAGTTAAGGATTTAAGCGATCGCTTTAAAGTTAAACCAGAAGAATTACCAGAGAGAATCACCACTCTGCAAACTGAACTGAGAAATAGTGAGAAACAATTAGCCACACTGAAATCACAATTGGCGATCGCTAAATCAGATAGTTTGCTGCAAACAGTAGAATCTGTAGGCGAGTATCAAATTTTGGTGGCGCAAATGGAAGACGTTGACCCAGAATCATTGAAAACTGCGGCCGAAAGGTTACTGCAAAAAATCGGTAACGGTGCAGTAGTGCTGGGTTCGGTTCCGGAAGAAGGAAAGGTGAGTATAGTTGCAGCCTTCAGTGCAGAGGTAAATAAAAAGGGCTTACAAGCGGGTAAATTTGTCGGTGCTATTGCCAAAATTTGCGGCGGTGGCGGTGGTGGTAGACCCAATTTAGCCCAAGCCGGCGGACGTGATGCGAGTAAGTTATCGGAGGCGTTAGCCAAGGCGCACAGTGATTTACAGTCAGCCTTGAGTTAATTATCTTCTCTTGTGGGGCAGGCATACTTCGACAAGCTCAGTACAAGTCTTGCCTGCCTTTGATATTCTTAATAAGTGCTGATTGAAAATATGAATTTGTATCACGCAAAGAAGCAAAGGCGCAAAGGTAGGAAGAAAAATCAAGGTGATTTTGGTATTTCATACTTTAGTTCAGCAACGCCATAAATTCAGTGACACAATACCTTTATGACTATCAAAAAACGCCTTTTCCAAGAAATTGAATCTTCCCCAGACTCTCTTCTAGAAGAAACTCTAGACTTTTTGCGCTTTCTCAAGACTAAGCAAGAAGCAGACAAAAAAGATACACCTGTTTCACCAGTTAAATTAGAAGATACCCAGCAACTACCAGAATCCAATTCAACAGAAAACTCTCAACTACCTTACCGTCCAGCTTCCGGGCGTTCGATTCTAAGACACGCGGGAACCTGGGAAGGCGATGACTTTCAAGAGTGTCTTCAGTCGGTTTACGCCACACGTGGTAAAGCTAAATTTGATTATGACTTGAATCCTTTTGAGTCATGAATCTATTAGATACAAACCACTGTAGCGCCATCATCCTCGGCGAACCAAACGTAATTCGTCGAATAGCTGAGGTAGGAGAATTAAATATTGCCACCTGCGTAATTGTGCAGGGAGAACTTACATATATGATGGAAAATTCTGCCAAGAGAGAAACCAATCTCGCTCGGTTGAAAAATTTTCTCGCAGATATACGCATCTACAGCGTTACAGAGGACACCGCTAGCATTTATGGTCAACTCAAAGCAGCTTTAATGAGACAATTTGGCCCCAAAGATAAAAGCAAACGCAGAAAAACTCAAATAACAGACCTGGGTTTTGATGAAAATGACCTCTGGATTGCTGCTCTGGCTCTACAGTATAGTTTTACTGTTGTATCAGCCGATAGCGACTTTCAGCGACTTATACAGGTAACAGCATTATCTGTTGAATCTTGGTTGTAAATTTGACGTTGGTGTTTGTAGTCATAGTCTGCATCATAATCGATAGTACCAAAGAGTTCTAACACTTTGAGCCGCTTACGACGTTGAATATATTCGCGCAGTGCTGTTTCCACCAGAGAATCAATGGAGGCGTGGTCTTCCAGTGCCAATGCCTCTTGTAGTAGGGCTTCGTTTATGTTGAGTGGTGTAGCCACAATCAATTTTGATTCCACAACTGACTAAATCGATAGTAACGCATTCTGTGTCTGGACTAGCGATTTTAGATGATCTCAATGTTCGTGATCAAGTAGTTAAGGATTTAAGCGATCGCTTTCAATTTAAACCCTAAGAATTACCAGAGAGAATCACTACTCTGCAAACTGTACTGAGAAACAATTAGCAACATTCATGGGCTACCTCTATTCCCTGATTTTACCAAATGCGAATCGCCCTTTAAATGACAATCGCATTACAATTTAAGATAATGATCATGATAGCTACCGACATGGTATCAATTCCAATCACCTTGGAACAACTCATCACGGCAGTACAACAGTTGCAGCCAGATGAACGGGCAAAAGTCGCCAGAGCCTTGATTGAACTAGATTTACGTTCAGATTTGACGGCTTTAATTCAAGAACTTTATGCTGAACCTCCAGTTGATGATATTACAGACAATGACATCATGGCTGAAATGAACACTGTGCGTCAGCAATCCCAGCCGATATGACTTGCGAGTAGTCATTGACACCAACATTTGGATTCGCATTTTGCTAAAAGGACGAGTTACGTTGCCGATTTTGGAAGCATTTAATCAACATAGATTCCAGCTGAATTGAAAATTATTCCGCCTAATTGTCCATATCCTAAAGATTTAGCTGTATTGGCAATAGCGATTGACGGTGAAGCGAGAATTATCGTATCTGGAGATGATGACTTGGGGGCTGATGATGACTTGAGAGTGATAATGGCAAGCTATAGTATTCAGTTACTGGGCGTTAATTCGTTCCTAAAATATTTAGATGAAAGTAATGAGTCAGAATGAACATAACGCATATTTTATAGACTGAAGTTTGCACCAAGCTGTTTATTATGGGTGATTTAGCGGACATCATATAATTGGGTATCAGTCCCCCACGACATCGGTGTTAACTGATCACTGATCACTGAACTTTTACCAATGCCGTCACACAAGCGCCTGTCACTTTCGCTGACATGAGGATTATAGGTTAAATAATTGCGTACCCAATCGCAATTACGCCCCACTAAAACGTCTAATTCCATCTTCCAGGGTTTGATCGTCTTGTCATGACTACCAGAAGCCAAAGTCTTGCCGTCTTGGCTCAAACTGACGCTATTGACCCAGGACTTATGCCCCATCAGGGTGCGGATTCCGGTTCCTGTCTCTACATCCCAGAGTTTGATCGTCTTGTCACTCTCTACATCCCAGAGTTTGATCGTCTGGTCTTCACTACCAGAAGCCAAAGTCTTGCCGTCTTGGCTCAAACTGACGCTAAAGACCGTGGACTCATGCCCCATCAGGGTGCGGATTTCGGTTCCTGTCTCTACATCCCAGAGTTTGATCGTGTTGTCATGGCTTTGCAGAATTTTCCCCGCCTTGATTGCTTCCACAAAAGCTTCCAATTCTTTATGTTCATTAAATAGAGACAAAGAATATCGACCCAGGGATTCAGCTTGATTGAGTTCCGATTGGTTTTTCTGATTCCATGCCGTCAAACCCAATCCCGCACTAATTACCATCGCCCCCAAGGAACCCACCACAATCCCCCACCTAGCTATAATTCCGCGCCTCCTGATCAGATTACGGTCTTTGATACTCTGCTCAATAAATTCTTTCTCATCAATTAAGTCTTCTGGGCGTTCCTTGAGTTTTTCTTCTGCTTCTGCTAATGCTGCACCACGCAACAATGAACCCATATCTTTATCGGTTGCTTCCCATTGTCCCTTTGCTGACCGCAGTCGTTCTTGCCAAGCTCTAAAAGTGCGGTTTGTATTCATCCATTCTCGCAGTTCTCCCCAATTGCGAATCAGAGCTTCATGGACTACCTCCACCGTTTCTTCACTGGTAGCATTGTTACTTGTCACGACCAACCGCGCATCAGCTAGTTGTTTGACCAAAGACCAACTTTGCTCCCCCAATTCGGCTTTCAACGCGATGCGTCGTGTATCCTCTGCTCCCTCACCTGGACGCACCAATTGAATAAAAATACGCCGGACTTTTTCTTGCTCCTCTTTTGTTAAGTTGCCATATTTTTGATCAGCATGGCGAGCTAAAGCACCTTCTACCTGACCAATTTCTTCATATATTTTGTGAGTTAATTGTTTACCTGTGCGCTTATTCCACAACTGTGTCAAAGCAAACTCTAGCAAAGGTAAATTTCCCGGTTGCTCTTCCACATCTTTGAGAATGAGTTCTACAAGTCCCCCCTCAAATGTTACGCCCAAATTTTTAGCAGGTTTTTCTATGACTTGTCTTAGTTCCTCTCGATTCATCGGCCCCAGTTTCAGGTCAGCATTTTGCAAGAGATCAGCAAAGGGACGATAGGAGAGAGCATTGGCCAAAAAATCTGCCCGCATGGTCGTTACTAGCACCATAGGCGATGCAGACAGGGAAGTTGTAGTTCCTAGACCAGCTAATAAGCAGTCAAGAAACCTGCGGCGAATTTCTTCATCGTGACAAAGAGTATAAATTTCTTCAAATTGGTCAGCAATCAGTAGCACCCGATGATGGGGATGATTGCGTTGAATAGAGCTAAATATACGAGAAAGTGGCGTTGTTCCGTCTTTAAGAGATGCAGCCAGCTTACCAGCCTGAGTTATTTTATCCGTAGAATCTATCTCTGCTCTGTAAAGTGGAACAAGTGCCTCAGCCAAAGCATAAAATGGATCTTTGTCAGAACCAGGACGGAAATGAGTAAATTGCCAATGACCCTCTTTTTGTAACTTAGGGACAAGTCCAGCTAAGACCACCGAAGATTTACCACTTCCTGACGCACCTAGCACGGGAATAAAATTACAGGTTTTAGTTGCAATATAAAGTTGTTCAATAAATATTTCTCTTCCAAAGAAAAACTCAGCATCATTGGGGCCAAAGTGAAACAAACCCCGATAAGGACAGGGGAGATTATCATCAGCCACATCAACAGATGCAGTTGCTACCTCTTCTCTGTAGTAGAAATAATTGTAGATAATATTGCCATCACCAATCGCAACACCCTTGGCTTGGTCTTTAAATTCCAAATTGTATTTAGAGCTATTTTCAGCCATTGAAATTCTCCAGTGGCTTTTAGCTAAATATATTTGTTTGTGTGTTGCGATCGCCTATTTGAGCGCCTTTCACTTCTCCTTGAAACACCGTGTTATACTTACCAGATGCAGACTCTTCAGGTTCTACCTGTTTCAACAATTCCTGAGCAGCTTTAATAATTTCTTTATCTTGATCAGCACCAGCTTCAGCTAACTTCTTTTTCAGTGGTGCTTCATAGGTTTCTGGATCTTGTTCGTGTTCTTCCAGAACCATTTGCGCTTTTGGTTCATTTTCAAACTTACGCTTAATCAAAGCTTTCAAGGCATTGTAAGCATCTGGGGCGGCATCACCAGCAGCTTTTGCTGCTCCAGCCACTAGTGCGGTAATAATAAGAGTAATAGGTTCCATAGTTCATCCTAAATAATTTATATATAGTGGCGGAGTGGCGGTAATATTTGTCTTTAACGCTTACAATATCACGGAATATCTAATACGTAGGTAATTGTGTTAAAAAAAATTATACATAACGCCCAAATAGAGCTTTTTACTCTAGTTTGGAAGGATTTAGCATAAGAAATAGTTATTACCATTCCAATACTTGTCGGTTAAGCTAAAAACATTAAATCAGGTAGGTTTGGTTGAGGCTAGGAAACCCAACATTTACAGACTTTTGTTGGGTTGCGCTGTCGCTTAACCCAACCTACAAAAACTCTTAACCGAACAGTATTGATAACCATTCGTGAAAACCAGTTCTTCTATTTTTTGAGTTTGTTGAATCAACTGAGTTACCCAAGGTTGAAATTATCAAATTGAGTCAGGCGATGGGCTACGCCCCGCCGGAGGCGATCGCAACTCGAATTATCGAGGAAGAATATCATTTAGGCGAAGTTGAAGACGAGGCAAAAGCGGTGAATTAATCAATTGATTTAATCGATATTGTTGTTGAATATAAGTATCTTCAGCAATTTGACAAATAGTAAAGGTTGGTTGTTTTGGTTTACCAATAAAAGCCACGCCACCCAATCCCCGATAATCGACAATCCAATATTCAGGAATGCCTAAAAGTGCATATTCTTCAACTTTGCGAGCATAGTCAGTTTCCCAATTTGTACTCACAACTTCAACTACCAATTTAATTGAGCGTCCCAAGGTAATTATGGGTTCTCGTTCCCAGAGGGATTCACGATCAATAACTGTTTCATCAAGAACCACAACATCAGGACGGCGAACTGTGGCTGCATCTGCGAAGGGATAAATTAAACAAGTGCGAGGAATAAACCAGGGAAGTTTTTCTGCAACCAGGTTTATACCGATTTGGGTTGCAATTTTACCACTCACCGTTTCGTGGGGGCCAGTGGGTTCCATGTCAATTAGTTCTCCGTCTGCTAATTCATAGCGGGGATTATCTTGATATTGAGAAAGAAAATCTTCTTTAGTGAGGGTTTTTTGGGAGATATAGGCCATTGACTCAATCTCCGGTAAATTATATGTTCTTATCTTAAAGTATCTAACTACGCCATAGCAAAAACCATCGCACAATTCTCAGTTCTACAAAGTGCGATGGCGCTTTGCGCCCGCCGGAGGCGAACGCCTGAATTATTAGTATTATATTCAGGATTTAAGCCATAGTTACTACAATCGGTAACGGTGCAGTCGTGTTGGGTTCTGTTCTTGAAGCGGAGAAGGTGAGAATAGTTGCAGCCTTCAGTGCAGAGATGAATAAATTTTACAGATACTTCCTGTGACGCTTCCATATTCCCCAATAGACAGAGAACTGCAACTGTAATAGTAACTAAGATGTGGGTGTAGGAGTGTTTTAATACTTAACCTACTCGTCAATTGAGACGAAATACTGCGGTTATAAATGAACCCACTAATACAATTATAAAAGAGGAAAATATGATAACTAAAGACACTATACGTGCATTAGGAGTATTTGCTAATTCTCAACAGATAGAACAGGCAATTAATGAATTGAAAACTGCCAACTTTCCTATGGAGAAAGTTTCTGTCATTGCTAAAGATGTAGAACAAGGCGATCGCCTAGGCGAAGCGCACATCAGTGACCACATCGGTAATCAAGATGTCAATACAACCGGAGTTGTAGGAGACACGCTGACAGCAACTACTTGGGGTAGCGCGTTAGTTGGTTTGAGTAGTTTAGCACTTCCCGGTTTAGGAGTTGTGCTAGCAGCAGGTTCGGTAGGTGTAGCATTAGTCAGCAGCGTTGCAGGTATTGCAGTGGGAGCCGCAGCACATCAAAATTTGTTGAAAGCATTCGGTGATTTAGGCATTCCTGAAGACAGAGCCAGAGTTTATAGCGATCGCCTCCAGCAGAGTTATTATTTGCTCATCCTAGAAGGCTCAGAAGCAGAAATTCATCGCGCCGAACCGATATTACGCGATCAGGGGATTGAATATTGGGGCGTTTATGATTCCCAGAAGACTCAAAACGGTGGAATGCATTAGTTTTTTGGAAAAATCTTTTAAGGAGTAACACTGATGCAATTAAAGCCAATCAATCAGCAGGTTGTTTCTGTTGTTGGAGCCTCCAGTGGTATCGGACGGATCACAGCTCTTGAGTTTGCTAAACGCGGGGCCAAAGTGGTAGTTTCAGCTCGCAGTGAGTCAAAGCTAAAGTCTTTAGTGGAGGAGATTCGCAGCTTTGGCGGCGAGGCAACTTTTTACGTAGCTGATGTAGAAGTATTTGAACAAGTTAAGGCGATCGCAGATAAAACTGTCGAGGTATACGGACGACTCGACACGTGGGTTCATGTGGCCGCCATCGGTATCTTTGCGACATTTGACAAGACAACACCAGAAGAGTTTAAACATGTTATTGATGTCAACTTGATGGGTCAAGTATATGGTGCGATGGCGGCGTTACCCCATCTCAAACGTGAGGGACGCGGGGCCTTAATTCATGTATCTTCAATGGAAGGTAGGCGATCGCTTCCATATCAAAGTGCTTACTCTTCAGCCAAACATGGGGTTGAGGGCTTTCTAGAAGCTATGCGTGTCGAATTGATACATGAAAAATGGCCTATTAGTGTCACAAGTGTGAAGCCAGTCGTGATCAACACTCCCTTCTGGAATAATGGCTTAACAAAGTTAGGGGTGAAACCGTCAGGAATACCACCTTACTATGACCCCAGAATTGTGTCTGATGCCATCCTTTATGCAGCTGAACACCCAATCCGTGACCTGCTCGTTGGTGATATAGCTAAATTACTAGATTTAGCTCAAAAAATATCGCCTTCGTTGGTAGATTCATTATTATTACTGACTGGTTTTAATCTCCAACGCAGTAATGAACTAAAATCTGAAGATGCATCCAACAATTTTTACCAACCTGTGGCAGAAGACGACAGAGTTGATGGAGATTATCAGAACTTAGTCATACCTAGCATTACGGATTTATTGGGCAAATTACCTCTGTTTCAGTTGGGAGCAGGAGCTGTATTGGCGTTACTGGTAGCACAAGCATTCAAACAGAATGAGTAATATTATTTGAGTAATAGCAAAAACGATCGCACAATTCTATAGTTCCACAACCTGCGATGGCGCTTTGCACCCGCCGGAGTCCATCGCATCCTACCACGAAGTTTTCACCAATTGAATTTAACTTTTGAAGAAATTTTTCCAGATATAATAACTGATATGATAGTCAGGTGATCATACCCCAACGTATAAATATACTCAATAAAAAAGCACAATAAAACTTAATTAAAAAGTTGAGAAAACATATAAAAGTGTAAATTATAAATATTTTTGTGGGCTTGATAGAATAAAGTTAAATTCAATATAATCAAATGCAAAGAGTCACAGTTGATGAAATTCAAAAAGACCCATTGAAGTACCTTAATCAAGTTGAGGCTGGTGAAAGCTTTGTTATTATCCAAGCAGATAAGGCAATTGCTGAATTAAAGCCAATTACAAATACTCATAAACAGCAACGACCTTTTGGTTTGTGTGCAGGAGAGTTTACAGTACCTGATGATTTTGACGCACCTCTACCTGAAGATATGTTAAATGCGTTTGAGGGCGGATGAAAATTATCTTAGATACTCATGTTTTTTTATGGTTTATTAGTGGTGATAATCGCTTATCAACGGATGTTCGAGATAGTATTTGCAATCTAGATAATCAGATATATCTTAGTGTTGTGTCCATGTGGGAATCTATTGTCAAATATCAATTGGGTAAACTACCACTACCAGAGTCACCCGAACTCTATTTTCCCAAACAACGCGATCGCCATCAAATTGTTAATCTTGACTTAGATCAAGCCAGTGTTGCTATACTTGCCAATCTACCATTATTGCATCGAGACCCCTTTGATAGAATGCTTATTTGTCAAGCTTTACAACATAATTTAACTATTGCAACAGTTGATTCAGCAATCCGTACCTATTCAGTCAGCGTGATTTAACTTCTGGTCGCCATAGCAAAAACCATCGCACAATTCTATAGTTCCACAAAATGCGATGGCATGATTTATCGGTATTCTGTTATCGAAGCAAAGTATATACATTCACAAGCTTAACTCAACCGTTATTTGTAGCTTGACGACGACGAGAGATAACCAGCATTCCACCCATCAAGCCAAGACCTAACAAGCTAGCTGGTTCAGGTACACTTTGGGCGACTGCTCCCACAACTTTGAAGTCAGGGCCGTTAAATGATGAGTTAGCGCTGACACGAATTCCTGTAATGGAGCTATAACCACTTAGACCCAAGTCGGCTAAACTAACACCCCTAGAGCCGACTTTTTGAGAGCCACTAATTTCAGTTGTGTCAATTTTATACCCAGTATCATCCCACTCACTCCGCAACATTTTCAGTAAATTACCAATCACATTACCATCAGCATCTATGGCTTGAACGGCTAAATCACTATTCATTCCCCGTTCCCAGAAAAACAATTGATCTACTGCTTGATCAAAGAAAAGGTTCATGATGAATTTACCGCTATCTTCACCATCTATGATGTTGTTAAGGTTGAGATTACCTAGTGCTGCAACTACCTGCTGATTATTAGGATCTTCGGCTACTATACCTTGTGCATTATCTCCTTTATCTGCGCTGGCTGCGCCGGAGTTACCACCTTTGTAAGCGTCGTTGTAGATGATATTGGCTTTATTAACTAAGGCAAAATCATCAATGATAGTTCCATCTTTTAGCTGTACAGACTTCAACCAAATATCATCTTTGGGCTTATTGTTATAGGTGGAATTAGTAGTGAATGAAAAAGCCTGTGCAGAAGATGTAGATAAAGCTAAAACACCAGCAGCCATTAAGCCAGTAAGAACAGAGATGTGTTGAAATTTCATGTTTTTATGTACATTAAATTCGTGCTTGTGCATTCATCATGTCACAGGCAATATCACGGTGTATAGCTGTTTCACGGTATCTTATTTTAGAGCTTTTTTTTAAGTGTTATTACGCAAGCTATACCCAGTTTTGCATGATATTAGATTGTTGCTAAAATCACTTATATTGTGTCAGTAGTTACTAACCTTGGTGTGGAATCGAGTTGATTTCTTTAAGGTGAGTTCGACAAATTTTCAAAATCCCGCTTCCATTCCTCTCAACACCAGTTCCTACAAGTGGCAAAGCCCGCGCTCTACTAGGCGGCAATCGAGTAATATAAAGTATGTCAGTAATGGCTACCCCATATTGAAAAAGCCATGTCAGAAATTTTTGCCGCACCAACTGTGAACCCACCCCCAAACCAAGCAGAATTACCTGACGATGATTGTATGTCGATGGAAAGCCAACGGCATAAATTACAAATGGATTTGTTGATTAATGCCTTAGTTCCTTGGTTGGCCCAGCGAGAAGATGGATATATCGGCGGCAATATGTTTGTCTACTTCAGTTTGGCGCAGTTGAACAATGAGGATTTTCGCGGCCCAGACTTTTTTGCTGTGTTAGGAGTCCCCAAGGGAGAACGTCGTAGTTGGGTGGTCTGGGAAGAGGGTAAAGGGCCAGATATTGTGATTGAATTATTATCTAAAAGTACTGCCCAAGCTGATAAAAATGGGAAAAAGCTAATTTATCAAAATCAGCTGCGCGTACCGGAATATTTCTGGTTTGATCCTTTTAACCCTGATGATTGGGCTGGTTTTTCTTTGCAAAATGGGGTTTATCAACCATTATTACAAAATACGGATAATTACTTAGTTAGCCAAGTCTTAGGTTTATCATTGCTACTTTGGCAAGGGATTTATCAAGGCGTTGATGCTACTTGGTTACGCTGGGCAGATTTAGCAGGAAAGTTGCTGCCAGTTCCCGAAGAAAGCGTGTATCAAGAACAACAACGGGTAGAGCAAGAACGTCAACGAGCAGACCGAGCAGAATTTCAGTTACATCAAACAGCACGCAACTTACTTTATTCGGGGATGACAGTAGAGCAGGTAGCTAATATTACTGGTTTGTCAGAATTGGAGATAGAAGCACTGAGTATGTAGCTATAAATAGGGCTGTAATAACCCAATGAAAATTTCGGGTATTTCTAGATGGGGTAAGACTCCAGCATCAGCGATCGCCTGAAACTTTTCAATGACACTGGGATTTAAATTGGCTAAACGTCGTCCTAGTTTGATACTAGTAAATTGTGCTTTCTCTCCCCAAAAAAGCACAGTAGGAATTTTTAATTGCTGAATATACAAACTCAAGTCAAAGTAAAGGTCTCCCCGTAAAAATGCCAAGGCGGAAAACTTGGCGTTGGGCTGTTGTGCAGAAGTTAAATAAGCTGCCACCATCTCTGGAGAGACTCTTTCTGGTTTGGCAAACAGAAAACTTTGCAGAAAATTTCTCACAGCCAATTCATTTTCCGCACCCAGGGCATAAATTAAGTTATCCAATAAAGGCGTGTTAATCACTGACAGTGGTAACCTGCGTCCAGCACCTTGGCCAAAGTCATCAAATCCAGAGGGACATACTAGATATAGTTTTTGGAATAACTCAGGTTGACTAATAGCTAGGCGGATAGTCAAAGCCGCTGTTAAAGAAGAAGCCACCACCTGCACCGGCTGTTGACAAGTTTGGGTAATTAATTCGGCGATCGCGCTCAGATAATCTCTAATTTGATAATCCCGCACTGGATGGGCAGATTCACCCCAGCCAATTAAATCTGGGGCTATTATATGGTGCGTAGCCGCAAAAGCCGGGTAAACTTTAGACCATTCATACGCAGATGCCCCACCACCAAAATTGTGCAGAAACAATAAAGGCGGTAAATTTTCACTATCGGTATTTAACCAGGGCGCAGTCGTTTGAGTATAGTAAACCATTGCCCCTAAAGAGGTATGAATGACTTTATGCCCAAAGCCAGGAGGTTGAAACTGAAGCATAAAATTATACTCTTATAAAGTTTGTAGTCAGGACTTTAGTCCTCTGTTACATCCGCCTTATTTATCTCTAGTAATGTGAACCAATTGATCAAGTTGATCCCCACGAATGTGATAAGCTGTGCCGAAACCAACCACAAAACGACCAGCACTGGGAGTTAACTGAAAAATCCGAAAATCAGGTAAACCA
Organism: Nostoc sp. CCY0012; assembly: GCF_963920855.1. NCBI lineage: Bacteria > Bacillati > Cyanobacteriota > Cyanophyceae > Nostocales > Nostocaceae > Nostoc > Nostoc sp. CCY0012. The sequence continues at coordinate 27,299 of NZ_CAWUDM010000080.1, forward strand.
CGCAAAACCTCAATCAGTTCACCAAAACGCCCTTGAAATTGCTCAACAATATGATTCCAGGCTTCAGTGTCACGCTCAATTAAAGTCGCTGTGCAATCAAAACTCAACCGACGACGCGCAAAAATTTGTTCAGTTTTAGATTCATCATCGATAAATAAGACACTGACATGAGGATTAGCATGAAGGTTTTGCGTGTGGGTTGCCAGACCACTGACATAAATGTAAATGTTTTTGGCTGCATCCATCACAAAAGGAGTGTAACTAGCATTGGGTATTCCTTGCTCATTTACCGTGCTAATAATTACACTCTGAAATTCTTGAGGAAAATTTTTGTACTCAGCTTGAGCTTTTTCAAGTTGGTTCATCAGTAAAAAGGCAGGGGGGCAGGGGGCAGGGGAGAAAAACCACCCACAAGGGGCGAGGCTTTAAACCTTATCTTTT
>NZ_CAWUDM010000081.1:0-27186 GCF_963920855.1 Nostoc sp. CCY0012
CCCCTTGTCCCCTTATCCCCCACTCCCCAGTCTCCAAAGAAAGGGGAAACTCCAGTACTTTAGCGTTGTATGCCGCTAGGGTTCGGTAGTAGTCACCAAAGGCTGGAGTAATTAATTTTGTTGCTGTTAATTTTGCGAGTTCCCTACCTGAAAGAGTAAGTAATTCTGCTGAACCGTTGCCCGGCAGAATCCACTCAAAAGGTAATTGATGGAAGTGACTGAGAGCTAGTCTCAGTTCACTATAGTTTGGGTCTGGATAGTGCTTAAGATTACCAATTTGGGCATGAATAGCCGCGATCGCACTATTTGGTGGCCCCAAGGGACTGATGCTGGCAGAAAAATCCAAAATAGCATCAGGGGGACAGCCAGCCAGTGCAGCTGCCCAGGCTAAGTTTCCCCCGTGTGCTGGTTGCCGCATCAAAAAAAAATTCCCTAAAACGTTATTTATTCTTTTGGGGGTGCAACCTTTTCTCTAAACATCTTACCAGCGGAGAAAGCGGGAACCCTGGTAGCAGGAATTTCCATCTTTTCATTGGTTTTGGGGTTACGACCTTCACGGGCTTTACGTTCCCGTGATTCAAATGAGCCAAATCCTACTAGCGTTACTTTATCACCAGAAGAAACAGCTTCGATAATCGTTTCCAAAGCGGCAGTTAAGACGGCATCCGCTTGTTTTTTGGTCACACTTGCCTTTTCAGATACGGCATCTACTAATTCACCCTTGTTCATATCAAACTCCTTGAGGTTTACTTGAGATTCGATTCTCTAACAGATGCACCTTGTCGTCTTTTTCTTAAATCTCTGTTGAGAGAATTACAAAAGTCGTCCTTTAGGAGTATTTACACTCAAAATGGCTGTACATCCTATCGGCTCGACTTTTCAATGAATCATTCTAAGGCGTTGTAGCCTGAAGTGGATAGATGAAACCATTAATTTATATGGATTTCAGGATTTTTTGGATTTTTTGGGTGGTTATCGCGTCTAAAAATATACATAAATCAATAAAATACTGAATAAATCACCTGATGATGGGTAGAACTTGGGGACTGGGATGAAAGAAATTTTTCCCTTCTCTGGACTCTATTTCAAAATTTTGATGATCCTACAAGCGATCGCTAATTTCCATAATTGCCTCACCTTGTCGCAGGCGTTCCCAAGCATCTGGAAATGTCGCAGAAAGGATTTGCCGCAGGTTGCGGTTTATAACATTACCACAAGTGAGCCACAAAATTTGTGCTGGTCTTCCCAAACGACACACCAAATCAACAAAATCGCTATCCTTGGTCATAATTCTGACTTTTCACGTCATTGAGAAAAGTCCACGGACAATCTAACGTCCAAATGAGCAATTCAAAGTCTCTCTCTTCGCAGGGCTGCGGTGTACACACAAGTCTTATCAATTTGCCTAACAGTGTTTCGATCCCCCCTAACCCCCCTTGAAAAAGGGGGGAAAAGAATCAAAGTCCCCCTTAATAAGGGGGATTTAGGGGGATCAAGCCACATTTTGTACGCAGCACAAAGATGTGTGTACACCGTAGTCTCGCAGAAGAGAGATTTAGAGAGAGGTTTTCCAGATACTATGAAAGCTTCCACCAGGCGACTGGAAGTCACAGCTATACAGACCAAACCCGCCTACGCGGGTTAAAACCCTTGACTTTCCGTTAGTCCTCGCTGGCGGACTTAGTTTGTATAGCCGCGATTTCTAATCGCCAGGGCTAGGTACTGCGGGCAATGATTCACATACCAGGATTGTAATAATTCTCCAACAAGTTGACAAAACAAAACCCGCCTTTGCGGGTTTGAAAAGCTTAATTTGTACGAGTACGCGCTGGCGGAGTTGGTTTGTATAGCAATGTATAGCTAAAGTGCTACAGTGCATTCAACAAGAATCCCATTCCCTACTCCCCACTTCCAACCTTTAAATGCAACTAGGTGTTATCTAGGCGCACTCAACCCACGGCGCTCTAGCATTTGCCGCACCTCTGGACTGGGAGCGTAGTTATAGCCATAAGCTGAGTTCTCAGAGTCATCCATCACCTGAGGTGTAAGTAGCACAATGACCTCATTACGCTGATTCTGTCTGTTTGTGGATCTAAACAGTGAACCAATTAGTGGAAGATCACCCAAAAGGGGTATCTTAGAAACTGTTGTTCGGTCTGAATCTTGAATAATGCCTGAAAGAATTAGTGTCTGACCATCTCGTAGGCGAACTACACCAGAATTTAAAGAGCGTTCGGATACCAAGAATATTTGTTGACTACCACCACCGCCAACATTGATACTAGCTGGAGATACAGGTGCTTTGACTACAGGAGCCACTGACAAAGAAACAAAACCGTTGTCATCAATCCGGTCAACTTTCACCGCTAAAGTTAAGCCTACTTGCTCTTTTTCAGCGGAAATTGTTTCTGTAGCAAGGTTCGCATCACGAACTATTTCCCTTGTAATATTACCTACTACTTCCTGTGTCAAGTTGACGTTAGCTGTTTGACCTTCTTGAACAATTAAGGTTGGGTCAGTCAAAATTTTGGCATTGCCATTTTGTACCTGAGCCTGCAAACTAGCAAGGAGACGTTTGGGATACTGGAATAAACTGGGTAGTGCAGATGTTATGGAACCGCGAGTTCCCTCAGTAACTGTTGTAGTTTCAGTTACTGCTCCTGTTGTTGGATCGGTAGTAGTGGTTGTTTGGATAATATTTGGCGTTCCTGGCGTAATCTCAGTAATGCCAGTGTTAAATGGATTTCCTGAAATTCCTGCTCTTCTTTGCAAAAAGCTTAGATCCTGACCTTGTTGATCAATAATAGTGGCTCCACCTGGATTGACGGTGATTCTTCTGGTATCTACTCCAGTGTTGGGAACTGGGCCAATATTTTGGGTTAAATCTATGAAAGTATTAGCACCTGCATAGGGATTACCAACAACAGTTGGACTTTGTAGACTGTTACGCACATCCCCAGCCGATGGTGGATTGATACCACCAAAATTCAGAGATGCTGCACCACCATCACTGCTAAAGAAGTTATTCCCAATACCAAAGGAAAAACTAGCGTTCTGGTCTTGGGTGTTCAACAGGTTAACATCAATAATTCTCACATTAACAGCCACTTGACGACGGCGGATATCAAGCTGACTTAGTTGAGTCATTGCCATCTCAACTTGTCTAGGAGGGCCAATCAAAGTCAGAGAATTGGTGCGTTCATCTCCTAATGCTTGTAAACCTCTTAGTAAAGGCTTTGAGTCTGTAAAATTAGCCCGTTGAACTTCCAGTCTGGTTTCTGTAGTTGTTTGCGTTTGGGTAATGGGAGTAGCGCCAGCACCCACAGGTACAGCATTCACACTGGTAACTTGACGTTCACGACTGACGGCACTTTCTGCACCCATACCGACTAAATAGTTTAAGGCTACTCCCACAGTTACCTGATTCAGCCGCAAGCTACGCATAACTACATCACGGGTAGAGTTGGGTAAACTAGGCCCCACAAAAATCGTGCGATTACTGCGGTTAGCTTCTAAACCACTGAGGCGCAAAACGTAATTAAACACATCTTGCACTGGCTCATTTTCTATATCTAAAGAAATGGTTTGAGAAATTGCCTGACCTTCACCCCCAGTAGCTTGCTCACCGCCTACATAAGCCAAATTTAAATTAGCAGCACGGGCTAGCAGTGACAAAACCTCGCGGACTGGTGCATCTCTCAATACCAAGCGGGGTACACGTTCTTGAGTTCCTAAATCAATGGTGCTGGGAGACGCATCTGTAGCGGAAATAGCGATATCTCCCACTGGTGGGGCCACGGCTCTGGGTAAGAATGGTGGCGCTTGGCTTACAGGTTGACCGGGGCCTGCTGGTAGCGCAGGTCTACCGTCAATTGAGACTTGTGGGTTAGGAACTAGAACATTAGGAGTGGGTTGGGCTGGGGTAGTAACAGGTGAGACTGCACCCATAGGAGGCGCTGGCGTTGGCGTTGATGCGGTGGTTGCAGATGAAGGCGTAAAACTGAGGGTAATTTCATCTGACTTTCGCACCAAAGGCTGACCAGTGGGGATGCTATTAATCCCCGTTACCATTACCCGAACGCTATTGGCATCAAGTTGCATAACTTGAACTGAGGCAATTCCCGCAGCCGGGTTATCTTGGCGAAAACTATTGCCTTGCGGTAAACGCAATTGCGTATTAATAATATCTGCAACTAAGGAATTACCTCTTTGTGTGGTAAAAACTTGTGGGCGCGACCCAGAAGAAGTTTTTAAAACAACACTAACGCCACCATTTACTTGATTGAGTTTGACATCAGTGACTTGGGCAATTTGTCCCCAAGCAGGTTGAGCAGCTAGAAATACAAAAGCGGCAGCACCTAATATTACACTATTACCGTGAAGCTGTTTCACAGTTCATTCCTCACTATATAAAACACCAATTTACGAACTTTTTTGGCTAGCTGCGTTGTAATTACTACTATCTGCAACTTGCTATTTTTAGTCTTCCCATTTTAGAGGTGCTAAGGAGGATATTTACTTTGATAAATGAAAATATTTCCCCCAACCTCATCTTGAAAATCTGTGTACACACAAATGATTAAATAACTGCTATTGTTGGGCTGTTTGTGCTTCCGCAGCCGCCGCTACTTCCTCAGAATTTAAGGGCATTAATGCTTCTAGTTGGAAAGATGTAGTAATAGGTGCTGGCCCTACCCGACGCACTTCTTCGCCTGATGGGTCTGTTGCAACTTCAGGAGCTAATCTCGCCTGATAATCTTTAACTATAAGCAAAGGCTGTAAACGCTCGATATTGCGAATAATCGCTTGCGTTTGCTCAAAAGTACCAACAACTTCGACATTAACGCTACTGCGTTTTAATTTGCCATCAACTATTGCTCCGAGAGAGCCATCATTAACGGTTTCTGCTTGCTGTGTAGATGGGACAAATTTTTGTAGTTTTGCCCTGACTGCATTAGCCGTAACTTGAGCATTGCCAGACTCAACTAACCGATTTAAATCTAGTAGCAAGGTATCTAAAGTTTTTTCATCAGAAAATAAGCTTAAAACCTGGATTCTTTGCTGCTTTGCCTGGGCTAACTCGTCTTTTACTTTGTCAATTTGTTGAATGCTGGCTTTCTTTTGCTCAATTTGCCCTTGCAAATCGTTACTTTTTTCTTGCTGCTGTTGATAAATTTCCCAAGCGGGCATTACCATATTCATCAGCATATACGCCGATCCAGCAATTCCCAATACACCCACTAAAATGCCGATAATTTTGGGTGTAAAACTAATACCAAAAACGACGGGATAAGCTGGTGTTTCGGCACCAAATTCGCCGCCTTCCGTAAAATTAAAATCTTCACTAAGTGTCATTTTGAAATGACTCCTGTTTGTTGCATACTGCGAATTCGAGTTACTAATCCAATGGTGCCTTTTTGTTCTAACTCCCGAATTAAATCCGAAGCTGGAACATCGCTCAGACTGGATTGAATAGTGTATCTAACTACTTGGGGTAGTTTAATTTGCACACTATTATTAGAGCGCCCAGCACCTGGTGGTATTGGTGCATCTACTAAAGTGGCGGTGATAATTCTGCTTTCCGAGGATTTCAAGAACCGGGACTGTTGTAAAGTCAACAAGAAATCATTGACATCATTAAAAGAACGAGCCAGTCCTGTAACCTCCAATCCTCCAGCCCTACTACCGGGTGGCTTTCCAGCGACTGCGGCAGCAGGTGGGAGTTGTTTGACGTTTTCAATTTGCACTGTGGCTGGTATGCGATCGCGCAAATCTTGTAACATGGCAGACCAAGGTCTAATCTGGTCAAATACTGTAACTAAACCCTGTGTTTCCGCTTGGACTTTTTTTGTCTCTTCGCGGATTTTGTTAATATTGCCAATTTCTGTTTCTAACCTCTTGTTTTCTTGATCTAGTTGTGCTATCTCTTGCTCCAATTGACTATTTTTGGCTTGCAAAAACCACAAACCAGCCCCAACAAAAATGGGAAAACACAGGCCCAGGGCAACCCCTATATACACAGGTGTTAAATCCCCCGTTGGCAGTTTAATTCCTGAGCTTTTCTTGGGTGTATTTTGGTAACCTGCACGGTCTTTAAGAAAATTAACGTCTAAACTGTACACTCTGTTACACCCCCCGCATTCCTAGACCAAGTACTATCCCTAAGCCAGACCGTTTTGCCATAGGATACTGTTCTTCATCAACTTGTAAGGACAAAGACCCAATAGGATCAATTTGGGTAGTTGGCAAGCTCAATCTTTGAGTGAAAAATTCATCTAGTTGTTGCAGTCCGCCTCCCGGCCCAGCTAAGAAAATCTGCGCCACTTCCAAGTTTTCACTTTGATTCAAGTAAAAATCGATAGAACGACGCAACTCATCTGTGAGTTCTCCCAAAACCCTCAACAAAGCTGCCATCCCAGGATTGATATCAGTCACCCCAGTTTGTCCACCATCGATGGGAGTGGGCGTAATCACCATTCCCATTAACAGTTCCATGTCTCGTGATGTGGGTAAACTCATGGCCCTAGCCATAGCCATTTGCATTTGATAAGTACCTATAGGTACTGTGCGCGAAAATTGCGGTACGCCGTTAATGACGATAGCTATTTCTGTACTGTCGAACTCAATGTCAACTAATACCGCTGCCTCTTGGGGGCTGAATTGCCGCAGTTGTTCACGAATTGTCCGAATCAAAGCAAAACTGTTAATCTCTAAAATATCGACTTGCAATCCTGCCTGTTCAAAGGTACTAAGATAGGTATCTGTCACCTCCTTACGAGTGGCAACTAGCAATACCTGTACCTTTTCAATGCCATCCTCATCAACAAAATACCCAAGTTTCTGATAATCTACATCAGCTTCTTCACGGGGATAAGGTAAATACAAACCAGCTTCGTGGTTTAATACCATTTCCCGTAATTCCTTGTCATCCAACTCTGCTGGCACAGGTATGAGACGGACTATGGAATCTCGTCCTGGTACACCAGTAGCAACACGAGAAACCTTGATTTTACTCTCAGCCAATGCCTGCTGAATTAACTGCGCCATTGCTGGGGTGTCAGTAATTTGTCCATCAGTTATTACCCCTTCGGGAACTTCTACTGATGTCAAGGACTCTAATTTTAAGCCTTGGCGCTGCTTGCGTAGCTGAACTACATTCACCCGTTCCGGTGCAAGTTCGATGCCCACCCCTTTATTTGATTTGCCGAACAGACTATTGAAGCTTTTCACCACAGTTATGCCCGCTGGACTCCTAAATGGAAAATTTAAATGATACTAAAGAATGTTCTGAGGACTAAGTAATTGATTTAGCCTATAATCTCGACAATTTGGCACAATTTTTTCACCCCAATCAAGCGTAAAAATACTGGTAAGATGATGCAATTGCGAAAATTCAAACAACTGGCGGTTTTTGCCCTAATTGGTTTATTGACCAGTTGGATGGTAAGTTGCAGTACCGGAAACACTGGTACAAATACACAACAAGCTGCTTCAGGAGAGGCAACTGTGGAGTTTTGGACTATGCAACTCCAACCTCAATTTACTGACTACTTCCAAAATCTAATTACAAATTTTGAAAATCAAAATTCAGGTATAAAGGTTAACTGGGTTGATGTACCCTGGTCAGCAATGGAGAACAAAATTTTAACAGCTGTCTCCGCAAATACGCCACCCGATGTAGTGAACCTGAATCCAGTTTTTGCGTCCCAATTGGCAGGACGAAATGCCTGGTTAGACCTGGATACAAAACTCTCAAATGAAGAACGCTCCTCCTATCTACCGAATATCTGGAAAGCCAGCACGCTTAACGGTAAGAGCTTTGGTATTCCCTGGTACCTCACCACACGGCTAACCATTTATAACACTGATTTATTAAAACAGGCAGGTATAACTAATGTACCCACAACCTACGGAGAATTAGCAGAGGTAGCACAACAAATTAAAGATAAGACAGGCAAATATGCATTTTTTGTCACATTTGCACCGCAAGATTCCGGTGAAGTGTTGGAATCCTTTGTGCAAATGGGAGTGACGCTAGTTGATGCTGAAGGTAAAGCCGCGTTTAATTCCCCACAAGGAAAAGCAGCATTTCAATATTGGGTAGATTTGTATAAAAAAGGACTACTTCCCAGAGAGTCTTTAACCCAGGGACATCGCCAAGCAATTGATTTATACCAATCTGGACAAACCGCGTTTTTAGCTTCAGGGCCAGAGTTCCTCAAAACTATCGGTAATAATGCTCCCCAAATTGCCAAAGCCTCTGCGATCGCACCCCAACTTACTGGTGATACTGGGAAGAAAAATGTTGCGGTGATGAATGTTGTTATTCCCCGTGCCAGCAAACACCCAGATGCTGCGGTGAAGTTTGCTTTATTTCTCACCAATGACGAAAACCAGCTAGCTTTTGCCAAAGCTGCAAATGTTTTACCATCTACTAAAAAAGCCTTGGCTGATAGTTACTTTAAAGATGTCCCGGAAACTGCTTCTACAGTAGAAAAGGCCAGAGTGATTAGTGCTAACCAACTACAACAAGCAGAAATATTAACTCCAACTTTGAGGGATTCAAAAAGATTGCAAAGAGCAATTTATGAGAACTTGCAAGCAGCAATGTTAGGGCAAAAAACAGTAGATAAAGCCTTAGAGGATGCAGCCCAAGAGTGGAATAGTCGGGCGTAGGTGAGAGGTTAGAGGCTAGAGGCTAAGTAGGACGGCATAAATAATTAAAGGTTTGTAGTGAGGACTTTAGTCCTCAAATAAGGGCTAAAGCCCTTACTACGAAATGAATTTTAATTATTTTATATTGCTTAACATAGTTTGATTTTTTCTTGCCGACTTACTTAGAGTAATTTCTAGTCCCTAGTCTCTAGTCCCACAGGAATTTCTATCACAAACTTTGTCCCTTGACCTGGTGTAGAATTACACAAAAGCTGACCTTTGTGTTTTTCAGTGATTATTTGATAGCTAATAGCTAAACCCATTCCTGTTCCTTTGCCGATGGGCTTAGTAGTGAAGAAAGGATCAAAAATGCTCTGTTTAATTGCATCTGGAATCCCAGAACCGTTGTCAGCAATTATAATCTTAATTTGCTGTTTTTGAGTAATAGAGGTATGAATTGTGATGGTGTTGGGGTTGTTAGTAATTTCTTCATAACTACGTCCCTGATTCGATTCTTCTAGGGCATCTATGGCATTACTTAACAAGTTCATAAATACCTGATTAAGTTGCCCTGCGTAGCATTCTACTAACGGTAAATTTCCGTATTCTTGAATAATTTGAATTTCTGGACGTTCTGCTTTAGCCTTGAGTCGGTGCTGCAAAATGACTAAGGTATTATTAATTCCTTCATGAATATCTACTGGCTTAAATTCTGCTTCATCAAGACGAGAAAAATTACGTAGAGATAACACTATCTCTCGGATACGTTGAGTACCAACATTCATAGATTGGATAACTTTTATTAGGTCTTCGCTAACAAAATCTAATTCCATTTCATCTAAACGTTCTTGAATATTTGGGGCTGGGTAGGGGTAATTTTCTTGATAAAGTTGCAGTAATTCTAATAAGTCTCTGGTATACCCATCTACATGAGACAAGTTACCATAAATAAAGTTGACTGGGTTATTAATTTCATGTGCTATACCTGCTACCATCTGTCCCAGTGCAGACATTTTTTCACCTTGCAGCATCTGAATTTGGGTGTGATGTAATTCTTTTAAGGTATTTTGTAGTTGGTCGTTTTTCTGGCTTAATTCTTGGGTGCGTTCTTTAACTCTATTTTCTAATTCAATCAAACTTTGTTCTAAGGCTGTGTATAGTCGAGCATTTTCTAAAGATATTGCTGCTTGAGAAACTAAGAGATTGAGGACTTCTATTCTATCAGTTGTAAAGGCTCCTATGATTAGGCGATTTTCTAAATATAGTATGCCGATTAATTTGCCTTGTTTCATGATTGGCATACACAAGATACTTTTGGGCTTTTCTTTTTGTATATATATGTCAACTGCCCAATTATTTTGTATGGTGACATCATTAATAACTAATGTATCTAACGTATTTTTAACATAGTTAATGATACTATGCGGAATATCATTACTATCTTTAACAGGGATAGATTTTAAAATAAAATCTTGATTTTTCAGGTAATTATTATTGAAATTTGCTGTTGCTTCGATAACCAAATTATTGTCTTGCAATAACATCAATGCAGATTTATTCGCGCCTGCACTTTCGAGAACAGCTTGCATTAGCTGGAAAAGTAATTTTTCGAGTTGAATTTCACTCGATATTGCTTGTGATGCTTTGATGATGCCTGGTAAATCGAGAAATGATGAAGTGGTAATAGTAGTTGAATGAATTGTGCGCGCGGCACTTGAGGCAATGGTTTCATTAGTTTTAATGGGATTGTATTCTTGTTGCAGGATGGGAAGAAGTAATTGGGGATAACGTTTTTCTAAGTCTACTACTTTGGCGGGGCTACCCCAACGGGTATAGCAGTAGTAAGCTTCCTGCATATAGACAGCAGCAATTTTTTCTTTGCCCCATTCTAAATAGAATTTAGCGGTAAGTTCATTGGCTAATGCTTCTTCGTGGATATATGCGTTTTTTCTGGCCAGTTGAATGGCGCGATCATAATTTTCTGTGGCGTTGGTTTTCTGACCTAAAACTCGATATTTTTCAGCTTCTACTAAATGAAATTTATGTAAATGATTCATCGGGGCGTTGTCTGCCCATTTTTTGATTTTTTTCTGGTTTGCTACTACACGCTTGAGAATTTGTTTTTGCTCCTGAGGTGAAGCTTCGTTGGCTAATGCTAAATAAGTCAATGAATTGTAAAAGTAGAAAATAACTGATGTGACTAAGCCAATACCAGCTTCTAAATTTTCTTGAGCTTTTTCTATAACTTCGGATCCATACTCTAAATCTGTAAATAAATAACTCAAAATTGCTTGATTCACATAAACAAGAAAAAGTTCTGCTTTATCGTTATTTGCTTGTTGCTGTGCCTCCATAAGACTGATGGAATAAAAATTACCTTCCAGTCGAGAAGCTTGGTTTGATTTACCCAGCAAGTTGAGTACTACTTGATAGTAAATATTGTGAGATTGCAGTGCTGTTTCTTGATTAAGTTGAGTAATAGCTTGACGATAAAACTCATACTTTAGCTCTATTTCTGCTAAATTATTGCCGACAAAATAATTATGCGCGCAGTAGCCGAAAGCCGACCAAGCGGCAAATTCTTTATCTCCGCTATTTAGTGCTATTTGGTAGCTTTCTAATAATGGTTCTAAGGTTTCTCTAATATGTTGTTGCCAATGATGTATAAAGCAGTAAACAGTATTGATGACGCTGGCTTTAATTTCCTTAGCATCAAATTTTTCTACAAGCTTGAGTGCTAATTCGCCAAATTGATAGCCAGATTTAATATCACCGACAAAACCGCAAAGAATTACGCCATACCATGTATAAAAAAATGCAGATAAATTTGTGTTGCCATATTTGACAAATAAGCAGACTGCACGAAAAATTAGCAATGGTAATAGGTTGGGTGCGCCGCTATATGCAGCTGATATAGTTTTTGATAAAATTTGAGCCACAACAATTTTATCTGGTGCTGTCATGGTGGGTAGCGCTTCTAGAGAGGCGATAGATTTACCCATCAACGCCAGTTTCGTGTCGATTAAGCCCAACACAATTGTTGGTGTAGTTGGCTTGGTGGGAAATTTGATGCCAAATTTTTTGACAACTGCTAAGGCAATTTTGACTGCTTCTACAGGTTGTCCTTGAAAAATCAATGCTTGGATTTTGGTTTCATAGACTTTAGCGGTATCTAGATGAGAATGTCCATTTTCCAGGACTATCTCTATAACTTGTTGCATCTGAGAAAAATCACCACTCAAAAATGTGGCGCGCGCCAATTCATTGGCAATTTCTAAGGCTAATGGGTATTGAGTTTCCCAGCAATCGGCCGGAAGTAACTTTTGGCTGGTGCAAAGATAGTCTACTCCAGCGACATAAGCTGTAGAAGCGATCGCCTTTTGAGAGGCTCGCAAATTTAAACGAGCCAGTTGCTCTTTTTCTGATCCATCGGTGATCAGGGACAAGCCAAAATTTAGTTGATTGGCGATCGCAAAAATCTGTTCTTCTCGTTCAGCGGCTTCCAGGTTTTCCAGCAGGAGTTTACCGATTTTGAGGTGAGTCTGTTGCTTTTGCTCTTGGGGAATCAGTGAATATGCGGCTTGTTGTACCCGATCATGAAAAAATCGATACTTAGCTGTTTTGTGAGTATGAGTTGAAACTTGTTGTAAATCTGCGGGAGTATCACTTTCTTGATAAAATTTATAAACTTCACTGACTGGAAGAATTAAACCTTCTTGTAAAGCCTTCCATAAATCTGTTGTTGTTTCTACTGGAGATTTTTCACAGACAATTGCCAATGTTTCTAAATCAAATTGAGAACCAATACACGCCGATAATTTTAAGATATTGAGAGTTACTAATGGCAGTTTTTGCAATTGCTGTGCCATAAACTCAACCACATCATCAGTTAGTGTTAGTGCTTTAATTTGAGCCATATCACATAGCCAATACCTCGCTTTAAAATCAAACTTAATTAGTTTATCTTCAAATAGTGACTTCAGCAGTTGTGTACTAAAAAAGGGATTACCTTGGGTTTTTTGATATATTAATTCTGTAAGTGGTTCTGCTAGTACTAAAGAACTATTGAGAGTATTGGCTATGAGTTGATTTAAGTCTGATTTTTGCAGTGCTGCCAGAGTGATATAATTAATATTTGACCCAGTTTTTTTAATTTCATCTAAAGTCAACATCAATGGATGTGCTGGAAATATTTCATTATTACGATAAGCACCAATGAGTAACATATAAGCAACATCATCTTCACTCATTAATAGTTGAATCAACTTCAAAGAAGCAGAATCTGCCCACTGCAAATCATCCAAGAAAATTACCAAAGGATGCTCTTTAGTTGTGAAAACATGGATAAACTTTTGAAATAATAAATTAAAGCGATTTTGGGCTGCTGTTCCGGAAAGTGTTGCTGCTACTGGTTGTTCACCAATAATTTGAGCTAATTCCGGAATCACATCTATAATTATTTGTCCATTCTCACCTACAGCCTCTAATATCTGAGTTTTCCAGAGTTTAATTTGAGTATCACTTTCACCCAATAATTGCGCCATCAAATCGCGGAAAGCTTGCACAAATGCCGAAAATGGAATATTCCGTTGAAATTGGTCAAATTTCCCTTTAATAAAATATCCCCGTTGTCTAACAATCGGTTTATGGACTTCATTAACTACAGCCGTTTTACCAATACCAGAAAACCCGGAAACTAGCATGATTTCGCTGTTACCATGAGCTACTCTCTCAAATACTTGTAATAAAGCTTCTACTTCCTGTTCTCGACCATAAAGTTTTTCAGGAATCAGGAATTGTTCGGTAATATCTCGACTTGCTAATGTAAAACCTGTAATTGTATCTGTCGTTTGTAATTCTGAGAGACAAATCTGTAAATCATGCTTTAATCCGGCTGCACTTTGATATCTATCTTCGGCATTCTTTGCCATTAATTTGGCAATGATTTCTGAGATGATTGGCGGAATATTAGGATTGACACTATGAACTGATGGGGGAATTTGGGCAATATGTGCGTGTACCAATTCCATCGGCTCATCAGATATAAATGGTAATTTACCTGTCAATAATTCGTAAAAAGTAATGCCTAAACTATAAAAATCTGTGCGATAATCTATACCCCGATTCATCCTCCCAGTTTGTTCTGGAGAAATATAACCCAGAGTACCTTCTAAGACATTAGGGTTTTGTAGTTGTGGGGTTTCTCTAGGTAGTAGGGAAGCAATACTAAAGTCAATTAATTTAATTTGATGATTTTCGGGATTAATGAGGATATTTGCGGGTTTAATATCTTTATGGATAATTCGGTGATGGTGTAGTGATTCTAAGGTTGTGGCTAGGGCTATGGCGACATGAAGGAAATCATTAATTGAGTATTTTTCTACTACCCATTCTAGCAACGAAATACCGCCAAAATCCTCCATAACTAAAGCGTAACCGTTGCGGTATGCTTCTAGGTTAATGGGTTTGATGATACCTGGGATATCTAAATTTTTGGTGATAGTGTACTGGTTGCGGAACTGAATAATTTCGCTAAAAGTAGGGTATTCATTCCGCATCAATTTGATGACTACTGGTTTTTGGTCAATTTTACGGTTGCATCTGTATACTAAAGTGCGCGTACCTGCATAAATTTGTTCTGTAATGGAGTAATCAGAAATTGCTACAGTGTTATTACTAAATACCATATTAGTCTGCTAAAATTTAACTTTTTGACTTCAAGTCTTAAGTTAATTTTGCCCAGAAAACATGAGTCAATAACACACACAATATTGGCTAATAGTGAATATAAATACCAAGAGCCTCAGATACCCAACTTATTGTGAAAATCAGGAATTTTCTTGTTCAAATCTCAGTATCTTCACTACCGTAGGGAATACAGATGACAAATTCAGATCCTTTTCCTAGTTGCGAATTTACTTCGATATTTCCACCATGTTTTTCTACGACAATTTGCCGAGCGATCGCCAGTCCTAACCCTGTGCCTTTTCCGACGGTTTTTGTGGTAAATAAATGGTCGAATATTTTTTGTTTAATTTCTTCAATCATCCCCTTACCATTATCTGCAATAGCAATTTTTACTTGTTTATTTTCGCTAACAGTCGTAATAGTAATGCGGTTAGGATTAGCTTTGATTTCTTCATAACTCCGCCCTGTATTAGAATCATCTAAGGCATCAATGGCATTTGCCAAGATATTCATAAATACTTGGTTTAATTGTCCAGGAAAACACTCTATTAGAGGTAACTCACCATAATTAGTGATCACTTCAATGGCTGGACGTTGCTGGTTAGCTTTTAGGCGATGTTTGAGAATTAAAATTGTACTATCTAAACCTTCGTGAATTTTAAATAATACCTTGTAATCCTTATCAGCACAAGAAAAGGTACGAAGACTTGTACTAATATGTTTTAATCGGCCGCAAGCCATCTCCATCGCATCAAGTACTTTAGGTAAATCTTCTAACGTGTAATCTAAGTCAATTGCTTCGGCATGATCCAAAATGCCATCATGGGGATTAGGCAAGTTTTTTTGATACAGTTTTAAGTGTTCAACCACATCTGCAATCATGGGTTTAGTTTGCTTCAAACTCGCCCCAATGAAGCCCAGGGGATTATTCATTTCGTGGGCTACTCCAGCTACTAAATTACCCAGTGCTGACATTTTCTCACTTTGCACAATTTGTAATTGGGCTTGTTGTAAATCTTCTAAAGCTGTGGCGAGTGCTTGCGATTTTTCTGTGGCTATTTCCTCAGCTTGTTTGCGTTCGCTAATATTAATGGTTGTGCCAACGATGCGATAAACTCTACCTGTAGCATCTTTTAAGGGACTGAGTGTAGTTAACCACCAAGTTTCTTGGTTATGAAATGTGAGACACTCTTCATAGGTGATAGGCATTCCCGTTTGGGAACAATGCAGATATTTGTGATGCGTTGCTGCACCTTCACCGGGTGCTAGCAATTCTTGGGGAGTTTTACCCAGCACTTGCGTAGCAGAGATACCAATTGTTAGTTCACAGGATTTGCTCCATCCTGTATATTCAAATCTACCATTTTCTCGAACATCAGTTACAAATATCAGACAGCCAACACCTTCATAAATACTGCTGAGAAATTTTTCGCGCTCTTGTAGATGATGATATAGTTGGGCATTTTCTAGAGAAATAGCAGCTTGTGTGCAGAGAAAATTCAAAACAGCCAGGCGATCGCTCGTAAATACCCCAGCCGTTATATGATTTTCTAGGTAAAGGATTCCTACCAACTTTCCTTGATTAATAATTGGTGTACAAAATATACTCTGGGGTTGATGTTTGAGCATATATTCGCCAATTAATCCGGGAATGTCTGTTTTACAATGATCAATAACAACTGTTTGTTGAGTATTTTTAACGTAGTGAATAATATTTCTGGGGATATCTTCACAAGTATCTAATAGTTGTGAATTGAGGAGAGTTTGGATGGGAGTTGGGGAATTTTTTTGTTCATGGATAGAGGTAATAGCTTTGACTTGCCAAGTATCTGCATAAGGAAGCAGCAAAGCGGATTTTTTCGCTCCAGAGTTTTCGAGAATAATTTGGGTAAAGCTGGCAATCAGTTCGTCTAATTCAATGGTGCTGGAGAGAGCTTGTGCGGCTTTGAGAATAGATGTAAAATCCAAGATATCAGAAACGCTGGTGCTACCCGTGCCGGAAGCGGGTTTAGATGAGGAACTTCCCGCAACTGCAATCTTAGTGATGGTTTCCAGAGGATTAATATTAAGTCGGCGCTGTTGCAAAATTGGTTGTAGCAGTTGAGTATAGCGTTTTTCTAAATCCTCTACTTTGGCTGAACTGCCCCAACGTGAATAGCAATAATAAGCTTCTTGCATATAACCTGCGGCAACTTTTTCTTTACCCCAGTCGAGGTAGAATTTGGCAGCTAGTTCATTGGCGAGGGCTTCTTCGTTGAGATATTGATTTTCTTTCGCTCCTTGAATAGCCAGATCGTATAATTCGATGGCTGCGGTTTTTTCATTGAAGAAACGGTGTTTTTCTGCTGCTACCAAATGGTATTTGTGTAGATGATTCATGGGTGCATAATTTGCCCAATGCTGCAACTTGATTTGATTTTCTTGCACGCGCTCAATATTTGCTTGAGAATCTGTGGTGAGTGCTATTAACGAATCGTAAAAATAAAAGACAGGTTCGATAATAGTTCCTACACAGGCAGACAAATTTTGCCGGCTTTGTACTGCATCTTGTTCAGCTTTAGTATTATCTCCTAACCAAAAATTCAAGATACATCTGTGGAGATAAAAAATACATAAGCGAAACGCATCCTGGGATGCTTGCACTTGAGCAACTAATTCTGCTTCATAGGAATCTTGACGTAAGGTCACTTCATCTTCTGAATGACCTAATAAAATTAGAGCAGTTTCCCAGTAGATTAAATAATGCTTGGCTGTGGTGACTTGGTTGAGGTCTTGTAAATGCTGGTGATAAGCGCGAATTTGGGATTCCAGTTCAGGTAGTGGTTGTCCAGACCAAAAAGCATTCAAGGAAAACACTTGTACGGTGTAGATGACAAATTCCAGATTGCCTGTTTCTAATCCTGCTTGATAGCCTTCTTGAAATATTGGTAGTGTTTCTCGTAAATGGGCAGTGCAGTGGTGAACATATCCGGCAAAAACCACAAAGGTTGAGACTCGCTGACTTTTAGCCTCTGGCTCTTTGGCAAGGTGGTAAGCTAATTTACCAAACTGCTGAACCTCCCTCATTTCTTCCCAGATAATTTTGACTTGAAAGGCATAACTAGCATAGCTAACAGGAGAAAAAAGACTATTACCAAATTGAATGGAAAGTTTAACTTGTAAGGCGACCACTAAAGGATATAGTGGTGAACTTGTCATGTAACACGCTGGTAAAATGCTGGCGGCAATTTGGACTACAGCAAACTTTTCCGCATCTTTCATCTTCGGGAGATGAATCAAATCTTCAATAGAGCGATCGCCTATTAAGGTGTTGATTTCCTGTCGTGCTTGCTCAACATCCTCTGGGGTGGGGCTATCGGGCAAATTGATTCCCAATCCTTGGAGGACTGATTTACCTGTGGCGATGGCTTCTAGAAATTCATTGCGGGAGTTCAACGCCTGGATTTTTACTTGATACACCTGCATTTGATCTAGGGGCGTTTTGGCATAATGAATGACTGTCTCAATCCAGTGATTCATCTGGGCAAAATCACCGCATAACCAGGCAATTTCGGCGGCTAATTCATGCAGAGTTAAAGTGATTGCATATTGTCGCTCCCATGCTTCTAACCCTAGCAAAGCTAGTCCGGTGGTGGCATATTCACGGGCTGCTTGATAAGCGGTTGCGGCTCTGGCTTTGCGGCCAGCAGCTAGGTTGAGTTGGGCTAATTCGTCTCGTTCTGGTTGTGCAACTACTAGGGTGGTGCCATAGTTTAACTGATTGACCAGTTCAAAAATCCGTTCTTCTCTAGCTGCTGGGGAAATTTGTTGCAGTAGGAGTTGTCCGATTTGGTAATGGGCGATGGCTCGTTCGGCTTCGGGAATTAAAGAATAGGCTGCTTGCTGGACGCGATCGTGTAGAAATTTATATGTAACAACTGGGGAATTTTGTTGCGTAGGTATCTGTTCTTCTCCCACAAAAAATTTATAAATCTCATTTTGGGGAATAATTAAGCCTGACTGTAAAGCATTCCACAAAAAAGCTGCTGTTTCTAATTCTGATTGTTGTGAAACAATTGCTAGTGTTTGTAAATCAAACTGATTACCAATACAAGCCGCTAACTTTAAAACGTCTTGAGTGGATGGCGGCAATCTTTTTAATTGAAAAGCCATAAAAGCCACAACATCATCTGTCAGGGCTTGCTGGTTTATTTGGGTGATATCACATTGCCAACATCCCTCAGCAAAATTAAATACAATCAGCCCATCTTGATGTAGCGCTTTGAGAAACTGAGTCGTAAAAAATGGATTACCTTGAGTTTTTTGGCAAATTAATTGGGAAAGTGTCCATGCCGATTCTTCTGCACAATTTAATGTATCAGCGACTAATTTATTCAGTTTTAAATGACTCAAATTTTTGAGAGTAACTGTCTGAAGTTTTGCTTCGGATTGTTGAATTTCATTTAAACTTATCATCAAAGGATGGGCTGATGATACTTCATTATCTCGATAAGCACCTATTAATAATAAATAACCCCGATTTGCATCACTCATTAATAATTGCATGAGTTGCAAAGAGGCCGAATCTGCCCACTGCAAATCATCCAAAAATATTACTAATGGATGTTCTTTAGTCGTAAATAATTGAATAAATTTTTGAAATAATAAATTAAATCTATTTTGTGCCGCTAATCCTGATAATTCAGGTGCAGTTGGTTGTTCGCCAATTATTTGGGCTAATTCGGGAATAACTTCAATGATTACTTGCCCATTTTCACCCAAAGCCTGGAGAATTTGCGTTTTCCATTGGTGTAATTGCCGATCATTTTCGGTGAATAACTGCCCCATTAAATCACGGAGAGCTTGCACAAAGGCAGAAAAGGGAATATTGCGATTGAATTGGTCAAATTTACCTTTAATAAAATAGCCACGTTGTTTGACTATCGGTTTATGAACTTCATTGACAACTGCGGTTTTACCAATGCCAGAAAACCCAGCGACTAACATCATTTCGCTGTTACCTTGAGCAACTCTAGCAAAGGCTGCTAGTAGTTGCTGAACCTCGGTTTCTCTACCATATAATTTTTCGGGAATTAGGAAGCGATCGCAAATATCTCGTTGGCCAATGATAAAATTTTCGACTGTACCGATTTCTTTGAGTTGTCTAAGACATTTTTCTAAATCATATTTTAAACCCAAAGCACTTTGATAGCGGTCTTCGGCATTTTTTGCCATCAATTTCATGACGATATTTGAAATCACCAGGGGAATCTCGTTCCCTAATTCGGGAGGAATTTTCGCAATATGACAATGGACTAACTCTAGAGGATCATCAGAAATAAATGGTAATTGTCCTGTGAGAATTTCAAAAAACGTTATTCCTAAGGAATAAAAATCACTGCGATAGTCAATTCCTCGATTCATTCTCCCAGTTTGTTCGGGAGATAAATAAGCTAGTGTACCTTCTAAAACATTAGGACCTTTGATTTCTGGGGTTTCTTTAGGCAACAGAGATGCAATACTAAAATCAATTAATTTAATTTGTTTTGTTTCCGGATTAATTAAAATATTAGCGGGTTTAATATCTTTATGAATGATACAGTTTTGATACAGTTCGTGGAGAATATTTGTTAACTGGAGGCAGATAGTTAATATTTCAATTAAGGACAATGATTGATATTTATAATATTCCCGTAAAGAAATGCCACCAAAATCTTCCATCACCAAGGCATAACTGTTGCGATAAGATTCCAAACTATAGAAACGCACAATACCGGAAATATGTAAATTTTTGCCGATAGCATACTGATTCCGAAACTGTAATAGTTCACTAAAAGTAGGGTATTCTCGGTTGAAAATTTTGATGATTACATATTGTTGATCTGCTTCTCGCACTGCCCGATAAACTGTGGTTTTAGAACCACAATACAAGTTTTCTATGAAAAAATATCCCGGTATTGTGATCGCTAAATCTACATCTTTATTCATATTCTTTGACTCCAATTGGATATTTATTTATATTAATCAGTATGCCCATGTATGTATACGGACTAACACAATTTGTAGCGATTACCAGCCATAAATTCTGCTTGATTAGAAAAAAAAATATCATTGAATTGAATATTTTTTGTAAGTGCTTTACTAAAGTTGATGATTTTATTTTTTAATAATAGAATTGGAAGATTTACCCGCCAAAATTATCAATTTAAAAAAGTGATAACTAGATGAATATGCTCGTCAAAGAAGGTTTGGATATCGGTTCATTGAACTCACGTTAACATAAATTAAAAAGCCCACAGGTAAAAAACCCAAGGGGCTAAAAATATAATTATTCCTTATAGAAACAAGTCGTAAAACTAGAAAAAACCTAACTTTAGGTAATAGTTGGAAATTTAAGACTTAATTCCCTCTACAATACTGGTACCATAGTTATCGTAAATAGGCTGAATTGATGTAATTTTCCAGCCAGCTTGACTGTAAATATACTGCCATTGCTCTTCGGTGCGTTCCTTTCCAGGACACGAAATCATCATGTTGATATCGAGGAATTTTGCTGCTGTGCCATCGACATTCCCCATCGGAGGTAAAACTGCATCTACGCAAATTATCCGACCATTACCTTCCATTTTGGCGTGACAATTCTTGAGCAATTGAATACATTTGGCATCATCCCAGTCATGAATGACGAGTTTCATAATGTAAACGTCTGCGGCAGGGACATCCTCGAACATATCTCCACCAATAAATTGGATGCGGTCAATAATATCTTCTGTTTCGTTGACTATTTTGCTTTTAGCAATAGGGATTAAGTCTGGCATGTCTAGCACAATGCCATGCAGATGTGGATATTTTCTTACCAATTCCAGGGCGAGATGACCAAAACCGCCGCCGATATCAGCAACTTTTTTGCTCTCTGATAAATCACAATGCTTCAGCACACCTCGCAGAGAATTGAGGCTATTTGATTGCATGGCTGCGCCAAAATCTGCCATTTCTTTGGGGTTAGCTTGGCAATAATCCCAATACTCCATTCCCAACTGATTTTTTGTCTGTGGCTGACCTGTAGTTAGTGCATCAGGACAACCTGCCCATATTTGCCACCAAGTACCACCAAAAATTTCTGCAAGTTTTTTGACGGATACAGACGAGTCTAATGTCAGGACATCTGATAATGGGGTGGCACCAAATTTGCCCTCAGCATCTTCTGTGAAAACACCTACACTGGCACAGGCACGTAAAACTCTTGCCAAAAACTCAGTATTAGCTTTGACTCCATGAACTTGGGTCAATTGCATTGCTGATTGAGGGCCATGAAGCTTGATTAAATCGGGTATGTCAAGACGAGTAATTGTGGAAATTGTCTGCGAAACCCATGCACCTACGAGCATCTGCATAACAATTTCTTGTGGGGCTGCTTCTGGATTCACTGTTTAACCCTCTGTATCTGCAATGTTTACTTTTGTACACAAAATTTAGTTTATCAGGTAAGTAAGGAGTAGGGAATCAGGATTTTTGCCGGACATTTACTTTATTGCAATGTGGTGCAGGGAATACAGATGATAAATTCTGCTCCTTTTCCTAGTTCCGAAACTACTTCAATATTTCCACCATGTTTTTCTACCACAATTTGACGAGCGATCGCTAGTCCTAAACCTGTGCCTTGTCCTACTGTTTTTGTAGTAAATAAATGGTCGAATATTTTTTCTCGAACTTCTTCAGTCATTCCCTGACCATTATCAGCAATGATGATTGTGATTTGATTATTTTCTAGAAAAGTTTTAATAGTAATTTGGTTGGGATTAGCGTTAATTTCTGCATAGCTTAAACCTATGTTAGATTCATCCAAAGCATCAATGGCATTAGCCAAGATATTCATAAATACCTGATTTAATTGCCCAGGAAAACATTCAATATCAGGAAAATCACCATATTCGGTAATTACGGCAATTTCTGGACGTTGCTCGTTGGCCTTCAGGCGATGCTTAAGAATCAAAATTGTACTATCTAAGCCCTCATGAATATTAAAAGGTATTTTTTTTTCCGTATCTGCTCGAGAAAATGTCCGCAGACTAGTTGATATGCTGCGAATCCGACTCACACCTTCTGCCATTGAAGCTAGTATTTTAGGTAAGTCTTCCCGCAGATACTCTAAGTCAATGGTGGCAATTTCTTGCTGAATATCCTGATCTGGTGCGGGAAATTTTTCTTGATATAAATCAAGTAAGCCAAATAAATCTTGAATATAATCAAGAGCAGGTTGAATATTTCCAGCAATAAAGCCAACAGGGTTATTAATTTCATGGGCTACCCCAGCCACTAAATTACCCAGTGCCGACATTTTTTCATTTTGTACTAACTGAAGTTGGGTTTGCTGGAGATGTTCTAATGTTTGTTGTAGTTGAGTTGCTTGGTTTTGAGTTTCCAAGAATAAATCTGTTTGCTTGAGTGCAACGCCCATTTGGGCGCCAACTTGCTGGGCAAATTGAATTTCCGAAGCTTGCCATTCACGCGGGCGATCGCATTGATGAATGCAGAGTAATCCCCACAGTTCTTGTTCTTGCATAATTGGCACTACCAACGCTGCTTTGACTTGGAATTGCGCTAAAATGGCTCGATGGCAATCGATGACTACATCTGAGTTGACATCAGGTAAGGCACAAAAGCGGCCTTGTTTATACAGGGTGGCATAGTTTTCACCAAAGCAATGATCTTGAACTTTCACCGCTAAAGCAGAAGTAAATGCAGGTAACACATCCTCGGCGATAAATTCGCCATATTCGTAATTTGCATCTAGATGAAACTGATAAATTCCCACCCGATCAGCGTCGAGAATGCGCCGGATATTTTGGGTGACTGCACGGAAAATAGCATCTAAATCTAAAGACTGTCGCACCTGATTTACAACATTAAATAAGGTTTTTTGTTGTTTGAGGGATTGTTTTAGCTGTTGCGCTTTTTCTTGAGCTTCTTGATACAGCCGGGCATTTTCCAGGGAAATGGCAGCTTGGGCAGATAATAGTTGAATAATTTCCAGGCGATCGCTGGTAAATGTACCAATGGTTAATTGATTTTCTAGATATAAAATTCCGATTAATTTACCCTGGTGCAAAATCGGCATACACAAAACGCTTTTGGGTTGTTGCTGGATTAAATAAGGATCAGCAATAAAACTATTTTGTGTAGTTGCGTCATCCCAAACGATGGTTTTGCAGCTGCGTTTTACATAATTGATCAGGGACAAAGGAATATCTGTACTATTTTCATAGGGTATGGATACTAAATTAATGCCTTCCTCTTGAGTTGCTAGAGCTTCAACTATCCAATTTTCATTTTTAGGTACAAGTAAAGTAGCTTTTTTCGCTCCCGCATTTTCCATCACCACTTGCATTAAAGTTGTGAGCAATTTCTCTAATTGAATTTCACTAGAAAGACTCTGAGAGGCTTTGAGAATAGTGGCAAAATCGAGTCCTTGGGAAATACTTTTATTGCTAGAGTTAATTGTGTGGCAGGTTTGATCAACAGTTGCAGAACTAGTTCCACTAAATCCCAAACGATTTTTTGGGGCTTGTAAAATAGCAACCAGTAATTGCGGATAGCATTTTTCTAGGTGATGAATTTTAGCTGTAGCACCCCAACGGCTATAGCAGTAATAGGCTTCCTGCATGTAAGCTTGTGCTACCTTATCTTTGCCCCAGTCGAGGTAAAATTTGGCTACTAGTTCATTAGCTAAGGCTTCCTCTTGAATAAAATTATTTGCTTTAGCTCCTTGGATAGCTTTATCGTAATAGTCAATAGCTGCGGTTTTATCGCCTGATACCCGATGTAGTTCAGCAGTCACCAAGTCGGATTTATGTTGAAAATTCATTGGTGCAGCATCTACCCATTGACTGAGTTCAGCTTGATTTTGCTCGACTCTGGCGAGAGAGTCAGAGGCGATGGCTACCAAAGAATCGTAGAACAAAAAGACAGGAATTAAAAAACAACCAGTACCAGCCATTAAAAAATTTCTGGCCTGTTCAGCACTGATTTGTGCTTGGGGAATATCACCGATTAAATAGCTAAAAATAGTTTTGTGACTGTAAGCTGTTAATAAACCCAAAAAGTCTTGATTTTCTAATAATCTGGGAATTATTTGCGCCTCATCAAAAGCTATTTTTGCAGTAGATTTACCTTTGGGCTGCTGGAGATTTAACACGGCTTGATAACAAGCTTGTAGATATTGCAGAGCCGTGGTTTGATGGAGACGTTCTACTGCTTGCACAAGATTGGCCATTTCTGAAGCTAAATCGCTTAATTCCTGCCCTGCAAAGTAAGCAGCTTGACTCATCCCATCAGCACAATGGGCGGCAAATTCCAAATCTCCCGTTTCTAAACTGGCAAAATAAGCTTCTCGAAAAAACCCCACCACATCTTGATAAGGCATCATCCGAGGTAAGACTATCCAGCCCAAACTTGCCAAAACTCTTCCCATAACCGGGCGGGCTTCCGGATTAGCTATCAGTTGTAATGTCAACTGGGCAAAGCTTTTCGCCATATCCGTATGATTGGCGATCGCATTCAAAACGCTGTAATTAGCATAAAAATGAATTGACGCCAGTGCATTACCGTGAATAATTGCCGCCTCAACTTGCGATAAAGTCAGCAAAATAAATAAATCTAACCGAGCAAAATAGAGAATATGTGCAATTCTGGAGGCAATTTTTAGCACAGCCAGGGCCACAGGATCGCTCATTTGTGGCAATTGATCCAGTTGTGTGATTTCATATTGGGCTACAAGCTGGGCAGTACGTTGAAAGGCAGCCCCCTTCACCTCCTCGGAAACGGGATCTGGTAAATCAAGCCCCAGTTGCGAAAAAATATCCAATGCCACCGCAATAGCTTCATGCAGTTGGTTTTGAGATCCATAGGCATGAATTTTCATGTCATAGGTGGGTATAGTATCTAGTAAGCTCCTTGCTTGACTTAAAATCACCTCACTCAGTGGGAACATTTCTTCAAACTGTCCTTCTAAGCACGTTGACTCTACAGCTAAGTTATACAATCCTAATGTCAATTCATAGTGAGTCTGCCAACTATCATTCGGTAATAATTCAATGCCAAATTTTGCATAATTACTAGTTGCACTATAAGCCGTGGACTGGAGTGCTTTTTTCGCAACTTGTAAATTCAACTTGGCTAGGGTTATTAGTTCTTCACTATTAACAATTAGCTTTGATGCCAAATTAAGATGATTAACAATATCAAAAAGATGCTTTTCTAGTTCTTGTGGGGATAAATTATTTAATAATAATTGTCCAATTTGCAAATGAGTTAGTTGTTTTTCTTCATCAGGAATTAAGGCATAAGCTCCTTGTTGTACCCTGTCATGCAAAAATCGATAAGTTATAGAAACAATTTCTTGGGGTGCGTCTAACTCTGCTGCAAATTGAAAAAATTGATAAAACTGATTAATCGGCACAATTAAACCTTCTTGCAAGGCTGTCCATAAATCCGCAGCCGTGTCTGCAAGAGATTTTCCATAAATAATTAGCAAGGTATTAAAATCAAATTGATTACCAATACAAGCGGCTAATTTTAAAATATTTTGTGTTGCTGTAGGCAATTTATGTAATTGCCAAGCCATAAATTCAACTATATCATCAGTTAAAGACTCTACTTGAATCTGAGTAATATCACATTGCCAATAACCTGATACTAAATTAAATTCAATTAACTTATCTTCATGTAAACTTTTGAGATATTGAGTAGCAAAAAATGGATTTCCTTGAGTTTTTTGATATATCAAATGAGTCAAGGGCATTGCCAATTCTTGATTGCAGCTAAGAGTATTGGCAACCAAGTTATTTAAATCTGACTTTTTTAAAGGGGCTAAATTAATTGTGTTAACAGGAGCAGATTTTTTAATTTCATTTAAAGTCAACATCAATGGATGTGCTGGAAATACCTCGTTATCTCGATAAGCACCAATGAGTAATAAATAACCCTGGTCAAATTCGTCAATTAATAATTGCATCAATTTTAAAGATGCTGAATCTGCCCACTGTAAATCATCCAAGAAAATAACTAATGGATGCTCTTTGGTGGTAAAAATTTGCATAAATTTCTCAAATAAGAAATTAAAGCGATTTTGGGCAGCTATTCCTGACAGTTCTGGTACTGATGGTTGTTCACCAATAATTTTAGCTAGTTCGGGAATTACATCAATAATTACCTGTCCATTCTCTCCCACAGCATTTAATATCTTAGTTTTCCATTGCTGGATTTGCTCATCACTTTCACCTAATAATTGCTCTATTAAATTCAAAAATGCCTGCACAAATGCTGAAAACGGAATATTCTTTTGAAATTGGTCAAATTTCCCTTTAATGAAATATCCGCGTTGCCGTACAATTGGTTTATGCACTTCATTGACAACCACAGTTTTACCAATTCCCGAAAATCCAGTCACTAGCATGATTTCGCTGTTACCATTAGCGACTCTCTCAAAAGCTTGTAGTAGGGTTTCTACTTCTTGTTCTCTACCGTATAGTTTTTCAGGGATGATGAATTGGTCAGTGATATCTCGACTTGCTAAGATGAAATCTGTGATTATGTCTGTAATTTGAAGTTGCGATAAACAAGTTTCTAAATCATGTCTTAATCCGGCTGCACTTTGATATCTATCTTCGGCATTTTTTGCCATTAGTTTGGCAATAATTTGGGCAATAATTGGGGGAATATTTGGGTTAATGCTCTGAACTGATGGGGGGATTTTGGCAATATGGGCGTGTACCAGTTCCATTGGATATGCAGGGTAAGAGCATCTCAATCAGGGTAAGAGCATCTCAATCAGGCTTGACACAAGGAATCAGAAGAATCTAAAGT
>NZ_CAWUDM010000082.1:0-27084 GCF_963920855.1 Nostoc sp. CCY0012
AAAATTCTTCGAGAATTTGGTAAAAACTATGTAATTAATTTTGTTTAGCTACTTAAGGCTTTTGGGTGTGGGGTGTAGTGACGTAAAGCCAAGTGCGGGCATAGCTGCGCTTACCGCGTGGCTCGTTGCGTAGCAAAGAAGTTTATTAATGCTCCCACTAGTTTTTAATTTTCTTGATTTTTTCCGACACCCGACACCCTGCTCTGACTAGGTTTCACGTTTTCAAGCGTGACATTATTTTTTGTCCTTTGTTCCCTGCTCCCCATTTTCTTAAGTATTGATTCCAGAGTTTCGGAATTAAATTGCATGAAAAATTCCGAATTCCCACCAATCTCGACTGTAGCTTTCGTCAAAGGTGATATTTACAGGCACAAAGAGACATGGCACAGATTAATGGCACAATGATGCAATATTTCCACTGGTATATCCCCAATGATGGGAACTTGTGGAGTAAAGTTGAGGCTTCAGCACCAGAATTAGCAGATGCAGGTTTTACAGCAATGTGGCTACCACCAGCCTACAAGGGCTTTGCTGGGTCGTTTGATGTGGGTTATGGTGTTTACGACTTATTTGATTTAGGTGAGTTTGAGCAAAAAGGCTCAGTGCGGACAAAATACGGTACACGTCAGCAGTATCTTAATGCAATTAAATCTCTGCAAACGCATAGTCTGCAAGTTTATGCAGATGCGGTACTAAATCATAAGATGGGCGGTGATGCAATAGAAACACCAAAAGCAACGCCTTTTCCTCAAGACGATCGCCTGAATCCTAAAGGTGGGTTACAAGATATTAAGACATACACTCATTATAATTTCCCTGGACGGCAAGGCAAATATTCTAACTTTGAATGGCATTGGTGGCATTTTGATGCTGTTGATTATAACGAATATAACAGTGGCGATCGCAGCACAGTTTACTTATTAGAGGGTAAAAACTTTGACGACTACGTAGCCTTAGAAAAAGGCAACTTTGCCTATTTGATGGGTTGTGATCTGGATTTTCAAAATGAGTGGGTGCGCGGTGAAGTTACTTTCTGGGGTAAGTGGTGTCTTGACACTACAAAAGTAGATGGTTTCCGCATCGATGCTATTAAACATATTTCCACATGGTTCTTTCCTGAATGGATAGATGCACTAGAACGCCATGCTGGTAAAGATTTATTTATGGTAGGAGAGTATTGGTATAACGATATTAATACTCTGCTTTGGTATGTTGATGCTGTTCGTGGCAAGATGTCAGTTTTTGACGTACCACTACATTACAACTTCCATCAAGCCAGCAAATCTGGAGGCAATTATGATATGCGCCGGATATTGGATGGCACAATGATGCAACAACGTCCTAGCAATGCTGTGACATTTGTCGAAAATCACGATTCACAGCCATTACAAGCATTGGAGTCTGTTGTTGAACCTTGGTTTAAGCCTTTAGCTTACGCCATTATTTTGTTACGACAAGAAGGCTATCCTTGTGTCTTTCATGCTGACTACTATGGTGCGGAGTATGAAGATTGGGGGAAAGATGGCAATCGTTACAATATTTTTATGCCTTCCCACCGTTGGATTATTGATAAGTTACTTTATGCTCGTAAACATTATGCTTACGGGCCACAATACAACTATTTAGACCATTGGAATACTATTGGTTGGACACGCTTAGGTGATGAAGATCACCCTCAAGGAATGGCTGTCATTATGAGTGATGCTTCAGAAGGTATTAAATGGATGGAAGTTGGTAAACCCAATACTAAGTTTATTGACTTAACTGAACATATCAAAGAACCTGTATATACCAATGAATGGGGCTGGGGTGAATTTCGTTGTCTAGGTGGTTCAGTATCAGTTTGGATTCAAGCATAAAAAATATTCAAACTTACGAGATTGCTCTAGGTTTACGTTTGTTAAGAGGCACTGACGATTTCTTGGGAGCTTGTGGTGGACGGCATTACTCATAGTAAAGTTGTCCTGGGCCGAATGGCACGCTCGTTAAGGGCAAGTCCTTAATATGGCTGGTTTTTGGGTGTGAGGGTGTAAGGGAAAGAATTAAAAACGATGTAATCATACTTATAAATCAGTACTCCGACCTGCAACCCCACACCCCTATACCCCTATAACCAGTCCTCACAAGGATTCCACGTTTTCTTAGTGACATTCAGTTATAGCGCAAAACAAATCTTACTAAATTGGGTTTCAAATAGCGCTTGTATCTTTATATACGGTTTATTAAGTTTAACCTTGCGAATTTACGCGTAAAGTTAGTTAAATATTTTCAGTAGTTATTATTGAACTTATGTGTATGAGGGCATTGTAGCCAACTAAATGCAGCAACAGCGAATCATTGCTTTTAAAAAGCATATTCGTAGCCATCAGCCTTGTGAATGGTTGTTAAATATTTAGGGTGAACATCAATATCATTATAGTACTCTTATACTAAAGTACAGGAAATAATTGCTTATCAATATAAAGTAATCACAGCGCATCTACCATGCCAAAGCGTCTTCTTGTAGTCGAATCCCCCGGTAAAGTCAAAAAACTCAGTCAAATCTTGGGTACAGATTGGATTGTTCGCGCCAGTTGTGGTCACATCCGAGAACTGAGTAATGAGGGCGATGATTCACTGGGATTCAGCATAGATGCTGGTCGTGTGAAGTGCAATTATATTCCTCGTGATCAACGGGCAAAAGAAACTATCCAAAAACTCAAAGCCGCAGTAAAACAAGTTGATGAAGTTGTTTTGGCAACAGACCCAGATAGGGAAGGTGAAACGATCGCTTGGCATCTCAAGGAAGTTTTGGGATTGAAAGAACCCAAACGAGTGGTCTACACAGAGATTACAGCAGCAGCAGTTCGAGCAGCAATTGCCAACTCCCGAAAACTCGATT
Organism: Nostoc sp. CCY0012; assembly: GCF_963920855.1. NCBI lineage: Bacteria > Bacillati > Cyanobacteriota > Cyanophyceae > Nostocales > Nostocaceae > Nostoc > Nostoc sp. CCY0012. Next base: position 2,882 of record NZ_CAWUDM010000082.1, read on the forward strand.
TTAACTTAGTTGGTGCGGGGCTGTGTCGAGATTGTCTGGACAAGTTGGTAGGGTACAAAGGCAGTCCCTTGGTGTGGGCATTAAATAACGGTGCAAAAAGTGTTGGCAGAGTCCAGAGTGCCACTCTACATTTGATTTGCCAACGAGAGAGGGAAATTCTGACGTTTATCCCCCAGGACTACTGGAACGTCTTTGTTGATTACGCAGAAGGATTTCGGGCTTTCTACAAAGGTACTACAGACTCTCGCCAGGAAACGCAGCAGCAAGAAACTGACACAAATGATGATGCCAACCCAAATGCTACAAAATCACCAGAGTCTAAACGTGTTTTGTCTGAAGCTGAGGCTACGCGACTAGTTGAACAAGCTAGACAGCATCCTCATAAAGTTATTCAAGTCGAGGGGAAAACTGTCAATCGTCAACCACCTCCGCCATTCACCACTTCCACACTTCAGCAAGCAGCCGGTTCCAAACTGAGGTTTTCTCCCGATAAAACCATGCAGGTTGCTCAAAAGCTGTATGAGGCTGGGTTGATTACATATATGCGAACAGATTCAGTGATGTTGAGTCCCGAATTTTGTGCCAGCGCTCGTCAATGGTTGGAGCAAAACGACCCCTCAAATGTACCCCAGCAGGTAGCCAAACATCGTAGCAGCAAGTCTGCACAAGAAGCGCATGAGGCTATCCGTCCTACAGATATATTCCGTCCTTCAGTAGAATTACGTACGGAATTGCCACCAGATGAATTTAATTTGTACGTGATGATTTGGAAAAGGGCGATCGCATCCCAGTGTAAAGCGGCTCAACTCCGAAAAACTCAGATAATTACGCAATCAGGAAATCTGCTGTGGCAAGCCAGGGGTCAGGTGATTGAGTTCTACGGTTACGCTCGATACTGGAATAATCTCAGCAAAGATTCAGTGTTACCTTTGTTACAACAAGGGCAAGCACTCACTCTGGCGAATGCAGCCCATGAGAAAAAGCAAACCCAGCCGCCGCCACGTTACAGTGAACCTAAACTTGTACAATTGATGGAACGCAAAGGCATTGGTAGACCCAGTACCTATGCTCCCACTGTTGCCACCCTGAAAAAACGGGCTTATGTAGAGTTGAAAAAAGATAACCTACAACCCACAGCTTTGGGTTTGGAGGTGGATGAGTTTTTGCAGAAGGCTTTACCTGATTTATTGGAAGCTGAATTTACCGCCAAGATGGAAGATGCCCTAGATGCGATCGCAGAAGGTAAACAAGGATGGCAGCAATATCTCAGCACTTGGAATCAGGACTACTTTGTACCTGCACTTTCTAAGGCAAAAACCCTAGTTGCGGGTGCATCAAATGGTAGAGCTTCTGTTGAGCGTAAGTTTGCAACTTCTAGAACTCACTGCCCACAGTGTAATAATTTGATGTCCAAAATACCTAGCACTAAGGTTAAAAAAAAGTATTTTCTCAAATGTACCAGTGGTTGTGAAAATGTGGTGTTGTTTTGGAGCGACCATAGCAAATCTTGGTCAGCACCCCGCACTCAAGAAAGTCAGCAAAAACCTCCAGCTAAGATAACTCCGCATCTTTGTCCTGTATGTCAAAAGCCTTTGGAAGTGTACAGTTATACAAAAGATGGGCAGCAGAAGACAATGCTCCGGTGTTCAAATCCTCAATCTCGCCAGGATAAAAAACACAAAGATGTGGCTTATTTCAATACAGCCAAAGGGTGGTGGAGTCCGAAATTTGGGGATTTAGGGGGATAAATCCAACTACAAAATGTCCTACCTTGCCCTTAACAGGAAATTCAGCCTCAAGGTTTGTGTCTATTGATGGATCGGGCGCACATATAACAGGTGTTATATGTAATGAAAATGTAATTTGATCCTTCATGCCTTATGCCTGTGATTGAGCAATCAGACCTAGCACATCTGGTAAGAGAAACAAGACAACGCCTGAAGCTATCGCAAGCTAAGTTTGCCAAGAAGTTAGGTTTTTCATTTCAGAGTATTAATCGCTGGGAGAACGGACGGACAAAACCCTTGCCTGTAGCATTGAAGCAGATAAAGAATTTGCTGCATTCTTTGGGTGATGCAGGTCAAGATTTACTAAGCAAATACTTTGGAAATGAGGATGGAGGCTCCAGATGAGCGATCGCCTCGACGGCTCTAGTTTTGCAGGCGAGGAGCTATCCCATATCAATTTCCGGTTTCATCAGCAGATATTCGATAGTAGCGATGACTGCATTAAGGTATTGGACTTAGAGGGACAGGTTCTGTTCATGAACCGAGGTGGACAAACATTGTTGGGTATTGAGGATATAACGCCTTTCCTCAAACAGTCCTGGACTAAGTTCTGGTTAGGAGCAGATCGCCAAGCAGCAGCCAGAGCAATATCGTTGGCAAAAACAGGCCAAGTGTTCACCTTTCAAGGATATTGTCCAACGCTGCTGGGTGAAGCTAAATGGTGGGACAGCAAAGTTAGCCCGATTCGAGGAGCCGATGGGCAAGTTGAAAGTTTATTATGTGTTTGTCGGGATATTACTGAAAGTAGATACAGTGACAACGAACATCAACTTTCTCCAGAGCTATGGTGTGAAAGCGAGCAGCGATTTTCAGCAATTTTTTCTCAAGCAAAAGTAGGGCTGGGCGAAATCTCCCTAGACGGGCATTTTCAGAGAGTTAATGATGAACTATGCCGCATTCTGGGGAGGTCACGTGAGGAGATATTAGCAGCAAGTATACTCGATGTGACTCACCCAGAAGATATAGCTCAAACTTTAGAGGCTTTTGCCACACTGATTCAGACAAAAGAGGCAGTTTCACTCGATAAGCGATACCTGCGCTTAGATGGAACAACTGTTTGGGCAAACAGTCGGTTAAGTTGTCTTGACGATGAGCAGGGTAATGGGCGCAGTGTATTAGCAGTTACCGTTGACCTGAGTGAACGCAAGCGTATTGAAGCCACACTGGACGAGCAAAGGCGATTGTACGAAGCCGTGCTGACCACCACGCCCGATCTGGCTTATGTGTTCGACCTGAACCATCGCTTCATCTACGCTAACGAGGGTCTGCTGAAAATGTGGGGAAAAACTTGGGATGAGGCGATCGGTCGCAACTGCCTGGAATTGGGCTACGAGCCGTGGCACGCACTAATGCATGACCAGGAGATCGAAAAAGTAATCGCCACGGGGCAACCAATTCGAGGCGAAGTGCCGTTCACTGGTAGCTCTGGGCGACGCATTTACGACTACATCTTTACGCCCGTGTTTGATCAGCAGAGGCAGGTTGTCGCCATTGCAGGTACTACGCGTGACATCACCGAGAGCAAACGCCGCGAAGCAAACGCCGCCTTCTTAGCCGACATAGCTGATGACTTTTCCCGCCTTTCGAGTGCCGATGAGATCATGCAAACAGTCGGAGCAAAGATTGGCGCTTATCTGGAGATTACAACTTGTAACTTCAACGATGTTGATGAACCACAAAGGGAGGTAACGGTTCATTATGGCTGGAACAGCACCGAAGTCCCAAGTACGATGGGTACATTCCGCATCAAAGATTACTTGAGTGAGGAATTTGAGCTGGCAAGTCGCTGTGGGGAAACATTTGTGATTCGTGATACACAAACTGACCCACGCACTAATACAGATGGTTACGCTGCACTGAAGATGCACTCATTTGTCACTGTTCCGTTTCACCACAATGGCAGATGGACGCATTACATCGCTATCTGTGACTCGCGTCCACGGGACTGGCGCGACGATGAAATTGCACTAATTGAAGAAATTTCAAATCGCATCTTTCCCCGCCTGGAACGCGCCCGAACTGAAGCAGCATTACGTGTATCAGAAGCAAAATATCGTGCGTTATTTGAATCGATGGATGAAGGCTTTTGCATTTTGCAGTTAGTTTTCGACGAACAAGACAAGCCCATTGACTATCGCTACATTGAAATTAATCCAGCCTTCTTGAAGCAAACTGGAATGACGAATGCCCTAGGTAAAACCATTCGCCAGCTGGTGCCAAACATTGAGGGTTTCTGGTTTGATATCTACGGCAAGGTGGCGCTCACAGGCGAGCCAAAACGCTTTACGGATCATGCCGAGTCAATGGGGCGGTGGTTTGACGTTTATGCCTTCCGGATCGGTGAGCCACACGAGCGCAAGGTGGCAGTTTTGTTTAAGGATATCAGCGAATATAAATGTGCAGAAGCTGCTATTGCCGCAGATTTAAGAGATACACAATTATTGCGTGACCTGAGCGTCAGATTCACTAGCGAATGTGATATTGGGTTAATTTACAACGAGATTTTAGCGGCTGCCATCGCACTGATGCAGGCGGATGCTGGTTCTTTTCAATTCTTCAATAAGACAACGCAACAGATGCTGTTGCTGGCTACGCAGGGTTTTAACCAAACGATGGCTGAGTCTTTTGAGTACGTGGACGCGAGTTTTCAGACATCCTGTAGCATTGCCCTAGCAACAAGACAACGAGCATTCATTAACTTTGATGAACTAGAAAACGACAGACCTTGTGGCTCTCGGCGAATACATCTGGAAGCTGGATATGTCTGCTCCCAGTCAACACCACTGATTTCTCGTTCGGGTAAGCTGGTAGGCATGGTTTCAACTCACTGGCGCACACAATATCAACCGAGCGATCGCGAACTGCGATTTCTGGATTTACTAGCACGTCAAGCTGCTGACTTAATTGAGCAACGACAAAATGAAGCCCTGCGCCAAAAACTTTTAGAACAAGAAAAGACCGCACGAGAAGAAGCCGAACGTGTCAATCGCATCAAAGATGAGTTCCTAGCAGTGCTGTCTCATGAATTGCGATCGCCGCTGAATCCGATTTTAGGATGGTCAAATCTGCTACAAAAAAACAAATTGAATGCAGCCAAGACTGCTCAAGCACTTTCCACAATCCAACGCAACGCCAAGTTGCAATTGGAATTAATTGAAGACCTTTTGGACGTATCTCGGATTTTGCGCGGTAAACTCAGCCTGAATATAGCTCCGCTGAACCTTGTCTCTACTATTCAAGGGGCAATGGAAACTATGCAGCTGGCAGCCCAAGCCAAATCAATTGACGTAGAAGTAAGTTTTGAGGTAAATGAGTGTTTCGTATTAGGTGATGCTACTCGCTTACAGCAAGTAATTTGGAATCTTCTGTCTAATGCGGTGAAGTTCACCGATTCTGGAGGGCAAGTAAATATCATCCTCGAACAGCAATCGGCCCATGCCCAAATTACAATTTGCGACACAGGACAGGGGATTGCCACCGATTTTCTGCCCTATGTGTTTGACTACTTCCGCCAAGCAAATGCAGCCACAACCCGGAAATTTGGTGGGTTAGGATTAGGGCTGGCAATTGTGCGGCACTTGGTCGAACTGCATGGTGGAACGGTTGAAGTCCAGAGCTTAGGGGAGGGAATGGGCGCAACATTTACTGTGAGACTTCCACTTATGCCTACACAAACAACCATCACCCAGAATGCTCAATCATCAGAGCTAGTTACTGATTTAACTGGTATTCGAGTTTTGGTTGTGGATGACGAATCTGATTCAAGAGAATTTATTGCCTTTGTCTTGGAGCAAGCTGGGGCCAAGGTAATGACTGCTAGCAATGCTCATGAAGCCATGACAACACTAATTCACTCCCAGCCAGATATTCTGCTGAGTGATATTGGAATGCCAGAAGTGGATGGTTATATGCTCATGCAACAGGTCAGGGCATTGCCAAAAGAGCAAGGCGGACAAGTTAGGGCGATCGCTCTCACTGCCTACGCGGGAGACTTCAACCAGCAACAAGCACTACAAGCAGGATTCCAAAAGCACATCCCAAAACCAGTTGAGGTAGAGATGTTAGTCAAGGCAATTGTCAGTTTACTGAAAAGTTGAGTTTAATTTTTGGATGCCTGCCAATTACCGTGGAAACTGGGGGGAACGACACCGGGTAATCCTAATTTGCAAACGGGTTCTGCATCTAGGCGATCGCCATCAAATACCCACACTTGGCTACTATGAGAATTACCATCGTAAACCACTGTTAACACCCAACTTTGTTCAGGGTTTTGGGTATCTTGCACAGGTAGGGGTTCCGAAGGATAGCGATTTTCTCCTAAGTCTGCTTCGGTGAGGGTTTCTGTCTGGTGATCGAAACGGGCGATCGCATTTAATATTTCTTGGCTAATGTCTGTTCCTTGGCGAAATATAGACATGTATGTGTACTGCGACGCCTGACCTACATTTTGCGGTAGTACATTGGGAAATTCACAACTTCTGTCAAACAATGGCTGAATTGATGTCACCTTACCTGTTTGGGGTTGCAGATGCACTCTTGTTAGCGTACATTTCGCTGGGGTATGAGTTTCACCTGTAGCGACTTCTTGAAGATATTGATTTGTTTGAAAGTCTTGATAACGGGCAATATCTACTACTGCTAAACCATCAGCATCTACATAACCATTACCAAAATGCCACTGATACCAAGGTTCAGCTTCTCCCCGACTTACTAAAGATAAAGTTTCTCGATCAATCACCAAAATTTGAGTTCCCGCTTGCGGTTGCCAATTCAGCGCCTCACTGTAGGAACTGAGTCCCACTAAGGCAGGAAATATATTTAAGCGCACCGCCGGCAGAAAAAATATCAAATACTGTCCAGCTAAAACAAAATCATGGATGAGGGGGACACCCTCTAGTGTGAACTTGGCTTTTTGAATAATCTTGCCAGTAAAATCACTTTTGTAAACATTCAGCGTGGCGTTGAGTCCAGGACTAAGACCAAAGTTAAAAATTTCTTTGGTTTTGTAGTCAACTTTGGGATGTGCAGAATAAGGTGATTCTGGTGGCAAATGGTCTAAGTTATCTAAACCCAAGGTTGCTAAAGTTTCCAAATCCAGGGCGTGGGGATTTCCGCCTTCCCAAAGTGCCAACAACTTATCAGGTAATGCCAACACCGAAGTATTAGCAGCATTCTTAATTGGTTTCAGCCATTGATGCCAAATGGGCCCTGGTGCAGTCATGCCATAATTGCCATAGAGCCATTTACCTGCTGCGGTTTCTGCTTGATAACCAGCAGTTTGCACATAACGATAAGTGCCAGTCACCCCGGCATCAGTAAAGTTAACTGCCAGAATAGCCCCATCACCATCAAACCAGTGTCCTACACGCACACCATCCCGTTCTAACCGTCCAGGGCCATTACGATAGAGTGTACCCCGCAAGCCATCAGGGACTTTACCTGCAATAATTGGCAATGGAGTGAGGGGAAATTCTGTTGCTGGTTCAGCGATCGCACCTGCCCAAGCTTTACGGGTTAATGGTTGAATGGTATTAATCATAGAAAAATTTTTTCTGTTTGCTCCTCGACAAACCAATGTATTATACAAATAACTTTATAAAAATTAACAATGGTAGAACGTCCTATTAAGAAATCGGAACGTCAGTCCCAAGCTAATACTGACAACAATGCCGAAAACCCAGATTCTACACCTGCTATTGAATCTAATCCCAAAAGCGCAAAACCAACTATTAATCTTAATCGCTCGTCTGGTGGTGGCAAGAAAGCATCTTTTAAGGATGAAATTAAACAGCAGGGTAATCCCGCCCTGGCACGCGGGCCAAAACCCGCTAAATTTCAGCCTCCCATCAAAGCTGAATCGGAACCTGAATCAGAAGCTATTTCTGATGAATCTCAAGAATAAACTAACACAGTGTTAAATATCTCTCCTCGGTCGATTGGCTGAAGAGAGATAAGGGAGATGGGGAGATGGGGAGATGAAAACAAAGATTTTGGTACTAATGCGAAATCTTTCCCCCCTGCACCCTGCACCCCTGCACCCTGCCTCCCTGCCCCCTTGCTTTTTCACTTCCATCCCCAACCTAATTACCCTGCAAAGGCGCATTCAAGGCTTTCTCAATGCGATCGCGTGTTTCTAATAAGTGGGCTTTGGTATATTGATCTTGCGAATTTACTCGCCGCAATTGTCCATGAAGCTGTCTGAGATTATACCAAGCTAATGTGCGGGCATCTTCGGGGACATATTCTTTTCGCAATACCATACCAATTAAGATATCCAAATACTCGCGTTGCAAGCCTCGCCGCAAACTATTGATCTTTAGTGATCTGCCTTGGGGTTGAATTACTTCTGTCCAGACACCGTTTTGTAAAGTATCAAAAAGTTCTGGTATAGTCAGTGCTTCCCCTGGTTCAGTTTTGAGTTCAATATCCTTAATGCGGGAAAGGCGATCGCCTGAGAGTAAATCCCGTAAAACCCCACTCTGCAACAACAACACTAAATCGTGAATGGGATAATCTAAACGACCCATCCGAGGAAAACTCCCCCAATGATACCAACGAGAAGGTGCTAACTTATTCAGCAGTTCAGGGGAAAAAGTCATGGCATCTTCGGCAAATACATACTTTTGTAGTGTTTTTAATGCTTGCCGTTGTTGTTTCACACTCACTTGTTCAAATGGTAATCGGCGCGGCTGGTTGGATGAAATATCACTAGATCGTAGACGGTAAAACGATTGACCACCAATATACTTAGTAGCATAGTAAACATTCTGAAAATAATTCCCCAACACTGTACTAAAACGTTCACTCAAATCGCTGTAACTATCGCCAGATGCCGGATAACGTTTTTTCAGACGTTCCCACATCAGCCGCGAATTATCTAATTGCCATTGTGAATACAGCAGCACATCATTACTATTGTCCCAAGCATCGGCTGTGGGATCGAGGTCAAAAATATCTTCATCTGTGGCGTAACTCAACTCAGGCTTGTAAGACTTGCTAGCAATTTCTTGTAAAAATGGTTTTTCGGCCATGGGAGTTCTGGCGTTAGAGGGAGTATATCCATACTGAATCGCCCACTCATCATAAGGCCCCACCGTACTGGGAAAATATTCACCCTGCTTTACTCCTTGAGGGGCAATATTGGGTGGAATGTAATCCATGACTGAAGATACCATTCCTTGGATACGGGTAATTTCGGGATTATTCATTTCCTCTGGTGATAGCATGGTACTACCCCGGAAATTGTGGCGTAAACCCAGAGTATGACCCACTTCATGAGCAATAATTAAGCGTAAGTATTGATGAATATACTTTTGCATCTGGTCTTGGGTGGGTGGAGTGTCTTGCAGTAGTGACATGGCCAAAGAACCGTAGGCCAATTGATTAGCTGCTTCCATGCCATAGCACAAATCATACTCACCAGCTAATTTAGATAAATGCTGAAAAATCCCTTTTTGCTGTGGAGAAACTTCGTTACCTTTAGCGGTGAAACTATTGCGGCACAGAAATCGATTTTGCACCCACGCCGTTAAGGAATTGCGATTTGATGTTTGCGTTTGTGTTTGATTGGGTTGGACAACTTTGCGATACTCACTCTTGAGTAAACGCACAAAACTGGCATCAACGAGGATGTCTGCGTCCAAAATTTCCCCATTCAAGGGATTAACGCGGGATGGCCCCATTGCAAAGAAACCGTCTATGGTATTAATCCAGCGTATTGTGTTGTAACGGATATCTGCGGGGTCCCATGACGCATTATCTGGCATTTGCCGGACTTCGATGGCATCTTTGAATCCAGCTTTGAGAAAGGCTTGATTCCACATGAGTACGCCTTCTTTAATGGCATCACGGTACTCGAAAGGTACGGCGTTATCTACCCAAAAGACAATTGGTTGTTTGGGTGGAGAAATAGCGGCGTTGGGATCTTGCTTTTCCAAATGCCAACGATTAATGTAACGCACAAAAGGATCACCGCGATCGTCTTTAGTTAAGTCTTGGTAGGCGGTGATAAAATAACCTACACGTTCGTCAGCCAATCGTGGACGGTAACTATTCTCTGGGAGTTGGGAAAGGCTGTAATGAATCCGCAAAGTGAAGCCTCGACTGTCAGCCAAGGCGCTAAAACCCGGCATCTCTGATTCGCTGCTACTACCACCACCTGAAAAATTCAGCACTGATTCCACTTCTAAGTTTTGCGAAAAGGCTTTGGCACTACCAAAATAAGATTGGTCTGTACTGGCGGAAAGCCCTAAATTTAAAGATAGACCAGCTAAGTCAGTCAACAGCAAATCACCCAAATCAATCAGGAGAGTTTTGCGTTCTGGATGAATACTTTTGATGGAAATTGTATAGAGAATAGAATCACTAAACGAACGGGCGAGCGATCGCGCTTGCGGATCTCCTGGACGGGTGCGAAAATTTACATTACGAATCACAAATTGTAAGTTGTTATTCACCCGTTGGAAATAAAATAAAAAATCTTGTAAAGGCATCCCACTATAAATACCTCTTTCCCCAATGCCTGATTCTAGGGTAGCCGTAGCCAAGTAGTTTTTGTTAAGCTGCTCTGGTTTAATTTCTAGATAGATTTTATTATTTTCTTTATGGCGATAAAGGTTGAATAGACCAGACAACTTTTCCGTGTCTTTTACTACTTCATCAAAAGGCTCTAATTCTTCTTTAGTTGTTGGTTTTTCTGACGTATCAGGCTTGTCGGTAGTGTTGTCAGCTTGTAAAAAAGGTTGCTGTCCGGCGATTTTCTGATCTGGAACTACCCAGGTAAAAGGCTGACTTTGTGCCTGTTCTTGCTGATTAATTACCCAAACTTGGTCGTAACGCCCTAGTAACTGACGGGGCTGTGATTCTCCCAAGACATTTGTTCCTAAATTGCGTTCCCCATTTTTTTTTGTCTCTGGAATTGCCGACACTGCATTTGCTGGTTTCTGGGTAAATAAAACTGAATTGACAGCAGCACTAGCAGTCATTACTCCTAAAAACAAACCATGCAACAAAAATATATAAAAAGTTACTTTATGCATTTCATTCATCCCTAATAACTATTGCTAGTTAATTTTTAATTTTGACCAAGTAAAGCATCCTTAGACAACCACCATGTTGCCATTATTTTTGACTTTTCACGTCATGTAGAAAAATCCACGAAAAATCTAACTTCCTAAACAGGAATTGAAAGTCTCTCACCTGCGAGGAGAGAGATTTAGAGAGAGGTTTTCCTGATACCGTGAAAAGTTAGGCTGTTATTTGATTTAAGTTTTAATTTTTATTTCTAATTCATATTGTGCTGTTTTACTGTAGTATTTTTCTTAACAATCGCATTGGTAGCTAATGGTACGTATTATTCTGACACTAGATTAGAATAAATGCCGCAAAAATCTCATAATTTCGCTAAGAATACGTTAATTTGCCGTAAAGATAGCACAAATTTTTTAATTGATGCTCAATTTTCATCTCAGTAAGTAGGCGAGAAAAAATCAAACTATGTTAAGCAATGTAAAATAATTAAAATTCATTTCGTAGTCAGGGCTACCCTACGGCGAAGCAGTACAGCCCTTATTTGAGGACTAAAGTCCTCACTACAAAACTTTAATTATTTACGCCTTTCTACTTAGTAATTAAAGCTAATAAAAAGGTTTTTCCTAGTTTTCCCTAGCCCTCACCTATGCAAATAGGTATGGCTACGCCACGCCAGATACAAAAATCAAGGCAGATTATTATATATTGGCTGATTCCTTGTGAGTATGCCTCTGAATATAGTCTTTAGCGCTCTAATCTCAGCAATTAGATGGTTGGAAACAGATTTGCCTGAATGTTTCAATATATTAAAGAATTGCAATTAAACATGATGGAAAATACATTCATTAATAAAACATTTAGGGACAGCAATGGCGAGATTGTTTTAGCTCAGATGCCAAACCCACCGCTTATTGTTTGGATAGTAGCTAGTACACTCGCTCTAGTTTTTACAGAGGGCAAAATCAATACAGTGTTAGATGTACTAGCAAATGGCTCCTTATTTACTTGGGCGTGGATGGAATTATTTCAAGGCGTTAATTATTTTCGCAGAGCGCTAGGTCTTGCTGTATTTATTGGTATTATCGCATCAAAAGTTATCTAGTTTACCTCTTGGGTTATGTGAGATGAGACTGGCTCTGCCTGTAATCGCTTCCTGAAGTAGCATCCCCCGAATTTTCTTCGGGGGAGTATATCAAAATTTTTTGACCAGCAAGAGTAAATAATCCAGCCGTGCGATCGCTACTATAATCGCTTGAGCTATAACTTGGTTTCTCTTGTCTGGTTTCATGCCCTTGGTCAAAACCAAAACTACTGGTATATTGCCTACAGCATCCGCCACACCAAACACAGCAATCAAGTTTAGACAAAAACATAGGTATCCACAACAAACAGGGTTTATCAAGGTTTGATAACAACCTCACCTGACTCTTGCTCAGTTTTCCATCACCATAGAGGAAAAAGGTGCCTAAATTTAAGAAAAGCCCCGCAGCCCTTAAAGTAAGGATATATTTTTAAAATCTATCCCAGATAAATTCACTGTTTTTTGTTGAATCTATGAAGTCTTATTTAGCCGCCGCTATTCAAATGACAAGTGTACCCAATTTACACAAAAACTTGGTACAGGCAGAAGAGTTAATTGATCTTGCTGTGCGTCGAGGTGCTGAATTAGTTGGGTTGCCAGAAAACTTTTCTTTTATGGGAGAAGAAACAGAGAAACTCGCACAAGCAGCCGAAATTTATCGGGAAACTGCTCAATTTCTCAAAAGAATGGCGCAGCGCTTCCAAATTACCATCTTGGGTGGCAGCTTTCCAGTTCCCGTAGAAAATACCAGCCAAGTTTATAACACGACAATACTTATCGATTCCAGTGGGCAAGAACTTACCCGTTACTACAAAGTACATTTATTTGATGTTAATGTCCCAGATGGCAACACTTATCGAGAATCTAGTACGGTGGTGGCTGGTAAAGACTTACCCTCAGTTTATTTCTCAGAACATCTGGGTAATATAGGACTTTCGGTTTGTTACGATGTCCGCTTTCCAGAACTATATCGGCATTTGTCAGATAAAGGCGCTGATGTCATGTTTGTCCCGGCTGCTTTCACCGCCTTTACAGGCAAAGACCACTGGCAAGTATTATTACAAGCTAGAGCCATTGAAAATACTGCCTACGTTATCGCTCCTGCTCAAACAGGCAATAACTATGGTCGTCGCCAAACCCACGGACACGCCATGATTATCGACCCTTGGGGAGTCATTTTAGCTGATGCTGGTGAAAAACCAGGCATTGCGATCGCCGAAATCAAACCCAGTCGATTAGAACAAGTCCGTCGTCAAATGCCTTCTCTAGAACACCGGGTATTTAGTTGATATAGCAGGGAACGGGAAAGAGTGCAGGTAGTGGCTTGATTGTACTCCTGCACTTAATTTTTTTGGATAATATCTTTTAATCTGCCCATGAAGTATTAATTATGATCTAAGTTGTGTATAGATGAAAAACAGTTGAATTTCAACATGAACCTACCAAAAACTAGCAAACTGCTAATTAGTCTCAGCCTCATGGGGCTGGTGTCTTGCAACGGTAATACAACTGGCTCAATCGGTACCAACAATAACCAAGAACCAACATCACCAGTGCAGACAACAGCCGTAACTACTGAAGCTGCAACTTGTCAATTTGTGGAAAACGGCGTTGGTTCCCCAGGACAGGTGAAAGTACGAGCAGAAGAAGTCGTCACAGGCTTAGAGGTTCCGTGGGGAATTGCCTTTTTACCCAATAACCAGATGCTGGTAACAGAAAGACCGGGTAGAGTGCGATTAGTGCAAAATGGAGAATTGCAAGAATCGCCTGTAGCTACTTTAGAAATAACAGCCTCAGGGGAGGGTGGCTTACTAGGAATTGCCGCTCATCCTGATTTTGCCACTAACCGATTTTTTTACTTGTACTACACTGTGGATAAAGATGGCTCGCCCATCAATCGAGTTGAACGTTGGCAGTTGTCATCAGATGGCAATAGTGCATCATCAGACCAGATAATTATTGATGATATTCCGGCGGCTCTTTTTCATAATGGTGGTCGCTTGCGCTTTGGCCCAGATGGAATGCTTTATATCGGGACTGGAGATGCCAGAGAACCACAAATATCTCAAGATGTTGATAGTTTAGCAGGTAAGATTCTGCGTGTAACTCCAGATGGACAAGTTCCAGCAGATAATCCATTTCCAGGTAATCCTGTGTTTATTACGGGTATTCGTAATACCCAAGGTTTTGATTGGCACAATCCATCTACGTTGTTTGTCACAGACCACGGCCCCAGTGGAGAATTAGGCAGAAGGGGTGAGGATAAACTGTCTGTGTTACAAGCAGGTGAAAATATGGGCTGGCCGGCAGTGGAAAACTGCGAAGCTGAACCAGGATTAGTACCTCCATCACTGGTTTGGCGTGAAGCTGTACCGCCAGGTGGAGCCGCAATTTATACAGGAGATTCTATTCCTGAGTGGAAGGGTAATTTAATTATTGGCACTCTGCGTTCCCAACATCTGCATCGAGTTGTATTTGATGCAGATAATCCTAGACAAGTGCAAACTCATGAAGTTTACTTTCAGGGAAGTTCGCCAAATGGTTTTGGGAGAATTAGGGATGTCATCATGGGTGCAGACAACGAATTATACATCACTACTAGTAATTGTGATGGTCGTGGTAATTGTCCTCCAGATCAGGATAAAATCCTCCGCATCACGCAACAATAAAATTTTTAGTCTGTCTCGTAGGCAGGCTGAGATTAGTTTTCTTGGGTGTAGGTGCTATTCTGTACTTGGTTGGTACTATTTAGTTTCATAAAACTATCAAATGCATACCATGCCAACACGTACCAGGGGATTATTTCTAGTTGCAAACCTTTAACCCAGATTTGCCGCATAGATAGCATAGTCAGTCCTAAAGGGAACAGTAAGCGCAAATCAACTTCGCCATTTGTGGCCTGTTCAAATTGTTGATTGAAATCAGCAAATGCGCTAGTGATACTTGTGACAGCTTCAGATTTACCCTCAGTAATATCTACAAAATTAACGCCTAAATCCAGTAGCGTGGTCAGTACTTTTTCTAAGGTTTCATCATCACCATCATGGTTGATGATGATGCTGCCATAATTAATATTTGTCCGCACTTGACTGATTTCAGGTTGCGCTTTGAGGACATTAGTAATGCGCTGCATTTCCCTATCATGACGATATGGTCGAGCAATTCTCAACCTAAGTCTTCCTGGGGTTTCACTGATGATTTTTGTAGATATAGGTCTAGATAATTTGTTTAAGCTTGCTTGCTCAATGATTTTGGCTATTTTGGTGGGATTACCATGATTATTTGTTAACACACAGTAGCCTTCCTAAATTATGTTTGTGATTTTGCTAGATCAACTTATGGGTTGTAGTGAGGGCTTGAGTTTTATTTTGAGGACTAAAGTCCTCACTACAAACTTTTCATGGCAGATAAATTAGCCATGATCTCCTGTGTGATCGCCAACAGCAGTTTCAAATGCTGGGGTTTCTTTTTCTTCGGCAATTTCAGCTTTGACTTCAGCCATAATGTCTTCCCATGTTTCGCCCATTTCTGCAAATGCGCCTTTACTCTTTTCGTAGGCGACAATGCCACCTTTAATCAGGGACTTGGCTATGGGTTTACCAATTCCGGCAACTACAGGAATCATCACAGGTGCTAATAATACAGCGCCTATGCCGGCGATGATTCCAGGAGCGCCAGCATCTTCAACGAAATCAGTAATTTTAGGTGCCATAGTAAATTATCTCCATAGATGTGATAAAGCTTTTTAGGTTAGTCTGCGCTCTATGTTCATCTCATCCTGCTAATGGCAGAGTTCTGTTTCTGAGGATGAGACGTAAACCGTTGACTCCGGCAACAATGGTTAAGCCATTGTTAAGTACTTTTGCTGCTCAGGGGTTCAGACCAAACAAAACTGCGATCGCCATTGCTGGTATGTTAGGGATGGCAATAATATTAATATTTTGCTGAATTAGTTTTTTGGCTTAACGCGCGATCGCCTGTAATCAACTATGTAATTCTTGCTGTTTTGCTGGCCATTTAATTCTAGCTTGAAGTTGACCGTTGCTAGCTACATAATTTAGAAATTTAAGTGCAATTAGAAATAAAATGTAGCATTATAGATTGCGACCTCACGTTAAAAGAAAGTGGAAAATTTAAACAGTTACAACAATCCCCGATAATGAATAAAAACTAACATCACCGACCACGACCCCAACGCCACCTTGACTGCAACTAAGATATTCAGCAAAGGGATCACTCCGCCACTGACAAGTGCGCCCAACTCTCCGTGGGGTAACTCAAATCCTGCCATAGTTATCACTGCGAGTACAATGAAAATCAACACCGAAACCTTTTCCCATCTAGCGGCGTTCCAGCGCTGGTAGATTCCTTGCATCCACTCCGATGATGAGGTAATCGCAATCAGTCCGATGGCCGTACCACCCGCCACCCCAGCTGCAAAGCCACCGCCTGGACTCAGATGACCCCTAATCGCCAGTTCAATGCCTACCAATGAGGCAATAGTTGCTCCCAGACGCGCCAGCACAACTGATGGTTCATCTGTAAACTGATAAATAATGCAGAACGGTCTTTCATCAGCCAGCAGAAACCGCACACCCATAACCGCAATCGTAAATACTACTACTTCAAAAATAGTGTCATACAGACGATTTCTGAGAATGATACCCGTAACTGCATTGGGTACCCCACTATCTTGGACAATGGACTCGACAATAGAGATATCCACTAAGTCCGGTGCCGGATTGGGCTTGATGAGGAATATGAGGCACAGTGCTATCCCTGCGGCCATGTAGACCCATTTCATACATTTACTTCCTTTGACTCTAGTGTATCTACGTAGGTAAGGATTGTGGCTGGTGACGAAAGTTCCGCTTGCATGATTTCATAGAGGCGTCGCACCCTGGTTGCGGTGTGATAGACTGGCGCGTGGTCTGGGTCATCGTGTGGCGATCGCCCCTGTCGAACAAAGGTGGCATGGATTTCTTTATCTATCAGCGCTCGTTGTAAGTCCTGGGAATCTATATACAGGACTAGCTCAAGACGCAGATAGTATTTGCCCATAATGGTTCGGAGTTCATTCATTAATGGCCCATCTATCTGACTCGACTCGTTTTGGAGTACGCCCAGACGCATGACCATAGATGAACGCACTGCGATCGCATACAGAGTAATCGCCAGCAAAGTCCCCATTAATGCTTGGGTTAAAGCCACATCCGCCGCCCCCAAAACTGCAAATACCAAGGCCGCCACAGCGCCCAGTATTCCCTGAACTACCAAGGCATTGTATGGATTAACCTGAATTACCAGCATTAACGCGGACAACGGCAACAATGCGGTGATTATATATACATAAGTATTATCATTCATGGCGATCATTGGGACTAGAACAATATGCCAAAACATAACCCAGCACTGTATTCCAGATAGCCAAAGAGATGATGCCGAGAATGAGTAGCGGCCATTCACTGGGTATCTTCAGCAGCAGCCCAAAAATGATACTCATCGATCCCAGGGTATCTGCAACTGAAAGACTATGCAGCTTGAATAATACCGACCGCTGACCGAGTAGGGGAAAAGTTCCCCAAAACCAGAAGAACAGACCCAAGCATAAGCAGGTATAACTCAAAAAGTCAATCATAAGTCAATCATGCGTTTAAGTAGATGTGCCAACAACATTAATCCGGCATTACCCACACTGAGGATGATGATCCCGACAACACCAATCATCCAATCATCACGGATGACAGATACGATTAAGATCATAATTGATGTTTTGGTGGCAATACTGGCAAAAGCCAACATTTTTTGCCAAATATCATCATCTTGCCAAGCTTCATACATGGGTATGAGTAGGGCTAAAATCATGGCAAACAATATCAGATTCACGCTTTCCTCCTCCGTCTCACCCGGTGTACTTCATACAACCCCTGTTCGTGGTATTTCAAAACAATCGTTTTGGGGGTAAAGGTAATCAGGAAGATATCTAGGAATATGAGTCCAGGTGTACGTTGAGGTTTGACTCGTTCCATGATCACATCTTCGTGCTTATGGGGACGGAAGATGATTTCAAACGCCTCAATATACGCCTGGGGAATGGCAACAATTACCTCACCCAGCACACGCAGCCAATCCCTTAATGCTTCCGGGACTTTCTGACGACCCGGCAATAAGAGGGCGATGCTGACACCAATGATGATATTTGCCACACTGAAATCGGCAGTGAGCAAAAACCAAATGGTCAGTCGTAATATCAGATTTAAATGCCCAATCATGCCAATATCATCCCCAACAGTAGCAGCAATATCAAACTCATCATCCCAATCAGATGCTCAAATTGCTCAAATACACGCGGCAAAGTGACTACTAATCGTTGAACAATCAAAAAATACGCCAACCAGCCAACGCCGATGATGACTAGTGCTTTTGTCATATTTGCAAAAGTATATGCCTCAAAATACAGCCCGTTTGCAGTAATGAGGGCAGCGAGTAATAAGATTATCGGTGGCCATAAACCGGGTCTGACATTCTTTCCTTTTCCGTGGGGCAGAAAGATGAATTTGGCATAAACCATCGCAGTTCCCACAGCCCCAATATTCATTAAAATAACTTGCCAAGGAAGTACATTCTTCAGCGTCAATATCTTGGCACCAAAGCCGACGAACAAGGGAAAACCAGAAATCGATAGGCTGGCCATGACTAGAGGAATCCAGATGGTGGTATTCATCGGCTTATCTTGCAATTCCTGGAAGTTGCGGCTCGGTAAGTTACCTGCCATCAGGAACAGCGCCGATTTGACCAGTCCGTGGGCCAGGGCATAAAAGCCGCCTACGCCCGGTGCAGCGAGAATCCAGCCTAACTGGGAAACAGTACTTAATGCCAGCATCCGCTTGGTATCCTTTTCAAAGAGAGCATAAACCACTCCCAGCAGCGCTGTCCCCACTCCAAATATCCTGACAATGGGATCAATCTCCGGCACCATCAAAGCGCAGCGCACCAAAGGAAAGACACCAGTTTTGACCACAACTCCCGACAGCATGGCCGACACTGGCGTTTCCGATTCGGAGTGAGTTAATGGCAACCACAAGCCTGATACAAAAATTCCCCCTTTTGTCAAGAGGCCTAGAAATATGAGAGCGATCGCCTCGGTTGGTGCTTTGCTTAACCCGGCAAAAGCAAAGGAATGATTGGCCTGATAGACCAACACCGCACCCACCAGATAAAACAGCATAGCTGTGTTGCTAACAAACATATAGCGCAAGGCCACCCAAATCGAGCGATCGGTTCGCTGATAGGCAATCAAGAGAAACGCGGCAATACCGATGACCTCCAACGCCACGTATAAACTGATGAAATCCGCACAGATAAATGCGGCATTGACGCTGCCATGTAAAATAATGGCTTGGGTATAAAAGAAAGCTGTCTTATCAGTGTGCCAACAGTAGAGGATGACAGCCGTTGTGACTAACGCATTTGTCAATATAAAGTAGGCGCTCAACTGATCAATCACTAATGTGACGCCGAAATTATCCAGTAACCCCAATGTTAGCGGCGACTGGTTAAAAAAAACCTGCAACGCATATCCAACTGAAACACAAGCCACGCAAAGTGCGAGGTATCGGTCAAATTTGGGAAGCAGATAAATGACAAACCCTAAAAAAAACGGTAGTGCAATCCAGGCGATGGTAATAGTACTCATGGCGTATTGTTCTTCTCGATTTCGTCGCTTTCCAAGGTGGGATTATCCCGCGCCAGTTTCATTACCCCTACCAGCATTAAGGCCTGAATGGAAAATCCGATCACAATCGCCGTCAATATAACCGCCTGGGGAACCGGATCGGAGTAAGCACGATTTTCGACGTTGGCAACAATTGGTGTGAATAAGCCATCTCGTGATGCAATCAGCACGTAATAGGCGATAACGCCTGTACTCATCACATCCATAGAGATGATCTTCATCACCAGGTTCTTTTTCAGGATGATACCGAAAAAACCGCACAATATTGTTGCAAATATACATGCTTCTAACACGAGAATTGCCTGTTGGGTAGTGGGATAAAATTAGTAAAGCACGATGTAAATAAACAGATTAGTCAAAAATCAAAAAGCCTACATAACCCTCTTGAATCACTATCGCCCTTAAAAAAATCTAAACCCCTTATTTTTCAAGGCTTTGATCAAGGCGTAGGTTAGGTTAAGCACAGCGCCACCCAACACCCAAAAATCTTGGGATTGTTGTGTTTCACTACGTTCTAACGCCACTTTGCTCAAGTCGGGAAACCCGCCCATGCAAATGGCTCCCCAACCTACATTTATTTTTTTCTCTCCAGAGTCATAGAAAAGGGATAATCAACTTTTTGACTTTTGAACGCCAGTTGCTACAAGTCGGGGAACCCACCCAACGCACTGGCTTTTTTTGATTTCTGCGTAGCGGTACTAGCCGATTAAATTGACTTCCTCTAAAGATTCTTTTTCTGCTGGCGATTGTTTAAATGCAAACCGTAATAAAGGCGGTGCTAAGAAGGTTGTCAAAATCACCATAATAATGATTGCAGCTTGTAACGGTTTATCAAGAGTACCACTAGCTGCACCAATCCCCGCAAACACTAACCCAACTTCGCCACGGGGAATCATCCCTGCACCAACCGCTAACCGATTAATTCCGTCTTGGCCAAAAACTGACCAACCTGTGACAATTTTACCAATAATTGCTATCACAATTAAGAAAGTAGCAATAATTAATCCTTCACGATTTTCGGGAATGAAAGGATTCAGAACTCCTAAATCAACTTTCGCTCCCACTGTCACAAAGAAAACTGGAACTAAAATATCCGCGATGGGTTTAACCTGCTCATCTAGTTCTTTGCGTTTATCTGTTTCATCCAAAACTAGGCCAGCCGCAAATGCACCTAAAATAGCTTCTAAATGAATGGCATTACCCAGAAAAGCCATGAAGAAGGCAAAGATTAAAGCCGGGATAATTAAGTTTCCTCGTGTTTGCAATTTATTAGCAATGGCCACAAAAGTCTGATTGAAATATTTGCCTAATAAAATTGCACCAATGAGAAAGACTGTAGCGCTGACAATCAGATAAATTACGTTGAGAATATCAATCTCACCAGTTTTAGCAAGACTCGCAACTACTGCCAATACAATGATGCCTAAAATGTCATCAATGACTGCTGCACCGACAATAATTTGGCCTTCACGAGATTTTAATTGCCCAATTTCTGACAAAACTTTGGAGGTAATACCAATACTAGTAGCTGTCAGTGCCGCACCAGCAAAAATGGCTGGAATTACTGGGACATGAAATAGCAACATCAATCCTGTAGTACCAGCCGCAAAAGGAACAGCCACCCCCACACAAGCAACAACTACCGCTTGTGAACCGACTTTCTGCAATTCTTTTAAGTCTGATTCTAGCCCAATTTCAAATAACAGAATAATCACACCTAGTTCAGCGAGAACGGAAATGATTTCACTCTGGCTTTGAAAAATTGATGTGACTGCTTCGGGACTGATGTCGTTAATAAATTGCAGGATTGTCATAATGATGGAGTCTGAAGCAGCTGCACCACTTTCAGAAAAGACAACCAAATTTAGTGCCGAAGCACCTACGACTACACCACCAAGTAACTCACCTAAAACGGGAGGCAAGTCGATCATTTTAGACAACTCACCACCAATTTTACTGGCAAGATAAATGACTATTAAACTGAGTAATACACCAGCTAAGACAATTGGGGCATTTTCGGCTTCGTTTGTCGTTGCGAGTAAAGGATTCTGCCACACTAAGTTAACTATTAATTCTGAGAAAATCATGTTATCTGTCTATTGTGTTGATGAATTTTGCGGTTAAATTAAGTCCTTGGAGAAATACAAAAGTAATAGTGAAATGGTGGGTAGTTACAGCAACTGACAAGGTAGTTAGGACATAAAAAAATTCCTAAACCCGGTCACAGCAAGCATTTAAATTTTGACTTTTGACTTTTGCTATGCCTACCCGGTTTAATTAAGTTTGATATCCGTAGTTATCAGGGTCACTGGCTGTGGAGCCATAGTCACTAGTAGTAGCAACATTGCCGACAAAAGCAGGATTAACTAAAGCTAAAGCTTGCTTAATTGCCTCTGAACGATTCATAAAGAAATGATGTGAAGGTACGAATTTTTCAATGCCAAATTTTTCTAAGCGCCGTTTAACTTTGCCACCTGCACCAACAATTAATATTTGACGACCTTGCTCATAAGCATCTTGGATAGCATTTTCAATTGCTAAAGAAGCTGTCACACCTAACATGGGGACATCGCTGAGGTCTAAAATCAGTACATCAGAGTCTGCCATTGCTGAATGTTCACGAGCGATCGCTTTGGAAACGCCAAAGATCATCGGCCCACTCAGGTAGAATAACAGCACCCGTCCGTTAGCTTGATCAAGTAATTGCTTCTCTTGTTCGTTCAAGACAATGGCATCATCCGCATCGGTAATCGTCTTCACATCCTGAGCTTGTAGCCGAGAAAGACGTTCGATAGTTAAGATGTTGGCAATGAAAACACCCACGCCGACAGCAACAATCAAGTCAACGAATACGGTTAAGAACATGACACCGTACATAATCAGCGCACCCTTCAGGGATACCTTATGAGCGCGTTTTAAAAAGCTCCAGTCGAGAATGTCAATCCCCACTTTGAGAGCAATACCAGCCAATACTGCCATTGGGATAGGTTGAGTTAAACCAGCTGCCCACAAAACTACAACCAGTAAAATCAAAGCACGAGTCAAACCAGATACAGCAGTTCTCGCACCAGTCTGGATATTAACTACCGTTCCCATCGTTGCACCAGCACCAGGGAGTCCACCACATAAACCAGATGCTAAGTTACCAATACCTTGACCAATTAATTCCTTATCGGACTTGTGTTCAGTACGAGTCAAACTATCTGCAATAACTGCTGTTAACAAGGTATCAATACAACCCAACATCCCTAACATTGCTGCATCAACGAGCATTACAATGATTTGAGATGTATTAAAGGTAGGTATTTGCAATGTTGGCAATCCCATTGGGATTTCGCCAATCCGTCTGATGTCAACATTCCCGAAAAATACCAGGGAAACTATTGTTACTAATACTAATGCTACTAATTGTGGTGGTACAAGGCGCTTGAGTTTAGATGGCATGAAGAAAATAATTGCCAAGGTCATCGCTCCCAAAGCCGTTTCCACAGGATTCATATTGGCGAACAGCTGGGGTAAACTTTGCACCGTTCCCAATACACCACCTTTAGGACTGGACTGTCCCAGAAAAGGAGCAATTTGCAGCAATACCAGGATGATTCCAATCCCAGACATGAAACCGGAAATCACGCTGTAGGGCATGAGAGTAATATATTTACCCAGCTTGAATATTCCCAACAAGATTTGAAATACCCCAGCCAGCATAACTACTGTAAATGCCATTGCCAAGCCGTTTTCTGGGTTACTAGCAATCATGGAACTGACAATGGCAGTCATGACTACGGTCATCGGCCCGGTAGGTTCAGAAATCAGGGTTGGTGTCCCACCAAATAAAGCGGCGAAAAAGCCGACGCAAACTGCACCATAGAGACCAGCAGCAGGCCCAGCACCAGAGGCGACACCGAATGCCAACGCTAGGGGTAAAGAAACGATCGCAGCAGTTAAACCACCGAATAAATCGCCTCGTAAGTTTCTAAAATGGATGGTATTAGTTAATGACATACTGGGGTTGTGGTTCTAAAAACAGTAAAATTTTGATTTTTAAGTTTCATGTTTTATGAGCATGAAAAAATCGGCAAAGAAAACCTTAATTCTTTGCAAAGCAGCAAATTATAATGCCTTTCTACGTGGGGAGATGCTAAATACGCATTTCCATAGATCAGGCTTCGATCAAAGACAGTTCAAAATTTAACTAAGAAAAACTTACATAGATTGCAAGTTTTATTTATCGTCCCCTCAGGCGATTAAGAATAGCTTACAGCCTTATACGTCTATTTTGTTCATTTACAAGCCTTAATATTAAATAAATATTAAATTGCTTTCATAGATAAAAGGTTATGCATTTCAGTAAATTCGGCTGTAATAACTTATATTATAAGTAAAACTCATGCATCCTCCTATAGTTATATTCTTTTTACCAGAACATATAAATAAAAATTAAGCTAATAATTACTAAAGTTACCTATAGTGATCCGCTTTGATTATTGAACTGACTTGCGTAGGCTGGGAGTAGGGAATAGGGAGTAGGGAGTAGGGAGTAGGGAGTAGGGAGTAGGGAGTAGGGAGTAGG
>NZ_CAWUDM010000083.1:0-26912 GCF_963920855.1 Nostoc sp. CCY0012
CCTGCCCCCCTGCCTCTTTCCCCTAGCCCCTCAAAAAAGCCATGTCAACAAAACCCCGTGACGTTCAAATACTTCCTATAGGCACAGATACAACAGTACTGCGATCGCGTAGCTGGTCAAGACTGAGATTTGAAATTGAATATGCCCTAGCCAAAGGCACAACAGCTAATTCATATGTAATTCAAGCTGATAAAATCGCCATCATTGACCCTCCAGGGGAAACATTTACGCAAATTTATTTAGCTGCTTTACAGCAACGCTTTGATGTCAAAGCCATTGATTATGTCATCCTGGGTCACATCAATCCTAACCGCGCTGCTACTATCAAAGCTTTATTAGAACTTGCACCGCAGATTACCTTTGTATGTTCTAATCCTGGGGCTAAGAATTTACGTAATACTCTGGAAAATCAGGATTTACCAATTATGGTCATGCGGGGGGAAGAAACCCTCAATTTAGGTAAAGGACATGATTTACAGTTCATCCCCACTCCTAACCCGCGTTACGCAGACCTGCTTTGCACCTATGACCCCCAAACAGAAATTCTCTACTCAGATAAACTATTTGGGGCGCATATTTGTGGTGATCAGGTATTTGATGAAGGTTGGGAAACCATCAACGAAGACCGCAGGTATTATTTTGATTGTTTAATGGCACCCCATGCTCGTCAAGTGGAAACAGCATTAGATAAGCTTGCTGATTTGCCCATGAGAATGTATGCCACAGGACATGGCCCCATAGTGCGTTACGGTTTAATTGAACTCACCAAGGCCTATCGACAGTGGATTCAACAACAAGCATCAGCAGACTTGACAGTTACATTAATTTATGCATCAGCTTATGGGAATACAGCCACATTAGCCCAGGCGATCGCACGCGGTATTACTAAAGCTGGTGTAGCAGTAGAATCAATTAACTGCGAATTTACAGAACCAGAAGAAATCCGTGCTGTGGTAGAAAAAGCCGATGGTTTTATAATTGGTTCACCTACCCTCGGTGGTCACGCACCCACACCAGTGCAAACAGCTTTAGGAATTGTCCTATCCACCGCTACCACAAATAAACTTGCTGGTGTCTTTGGTTCCTTTGGCTGGAGTGGTGAAGCAGTTGACTTAATTGAAAACAAACTCAAAGATGCTGGCTACAGATTCGGTTTTGATGCCATCCGCGTCAAATTCAAGCCCAATGATGCCACACTACAATTGTGTGAAGAAGCCGGCACTGACTTTGCCCAAGCTTTGAAGAAATCCAAAAAAGTGCGTGTTCCCAGCCAACCAGCCACCAATGTAGAACAAGCAGTTGGTCGCATTGTCGGTTCTCTTTGTGTAGTGACAGCTAAACAAGAAGATATTTCCAGTGCTATGTTAGCCTCTTGGGTATCTCAAGCCAGCTTTAATCCTCCAGGTTTAACTGTAGCCGTTGCTAAAGACCGCGCCTTAGAATTATTAATGCACTCAGGTAACAAATTTGTTCTTAACATCCTTCAAGAAGGCAATCACATAGGTTTGATGAAACACTTTCTCAAACCCTTTGGCCCAGGACAAGACCGATTTGCTGATGTTGCTGCTGAAGAGACTGAAAGTGGTTCCCCTGTCCTCAATGACGCTTTGGCATACTTAGAATGTTCAGTCCAAAGCCGCATGGAATCTGGTGACCATTGGCTAGTTTATGCCACAGTTGATAATGGTAAAGTCTTAAATAAAGATGGTGTTACAGCCGTACATCAACGGAAAACAGCAAGTCATTATTAGTCTTCATCACTATCCTTATTCGACCTTTCCACACTAGTGAAATAATATCCTGTCACCGCAGTAGCTAATGGGCCTAAAAACGTATATAAGGTTTTAGATGCTTCATTGACATTTGCTGTAGCGCTGTTGATTCTTTCAGCATATTGCTCTCTATCATCAGCCGCTGGTGTTTGTATTAACTGCCAAGAAAACAAAATAGTTGATACCAAATTTGCACAGACTACAAACCCAAGTAAACGCCATAAGAATTTTGCTAAGTCTCCCGAAACGAGAGTTCTATAATTTTTCCGCTCTTCTACAAGGGAAAACTTATCCTTACTAGAACCTGCAAAACTACCGAACTTTTTAGTAGTTTCTTCCAGATTTACAGATTCTTTGGGATCAATTTTATGATGAAAGCCATCACTTGATGACAGTGGTGGCTTTTGATCTGAACTTACAGATATTTCTTGGCTTTCTGACATGAAAAATTACTAAGCAAGGATTAATTCTCTAGTTATATCTCCTTCTCTCAACAGAATTGCCGCAGTACCATTGCCTTGCTTCTCATTTTCTTTCAATTTTGCATACAATCCCATAACGGCCAAGCCTTTTCTTAAGACTTCTGTTTCTGAAATGCCTAGTTCTCGGGCAATTTCTTTTAAATCTTCAGAAGCTTTTTCATTCAAACTGACTTTTACCGCACGTTTATTCATATATGTACTGTTCGACTCCTTGTGTCATATTTACTTGGTGAAGGGACAGGAATTACCCCAAAATGACCCCTCATTTACTCCTAAAATACCCTAAATCCTAGCAAAAGTGATCCGTAATACATAGTTTTTAACTGTAAAAAATCGCTATCACCCCTATGAAATAAGGATTTGAGAATTTTCTAGATTGAAGCCTATATAACTTACCCAAAGATATTAAGAGGAAAGTATGGCTATGCTTCGCTTATTGATAAAAAATACGTAAAATTACGGCTTTTTACCTTTACTTAACCTAAAGCACCTATTTACTTAACCTTTGGGCGATAGTTTTCAGGTGTAACTGTAGTTGCTAGTCAGCTTTATCCCGCGTCATCACTTCCCAAAACTGGCAACATGAATATCCTGCAAGGCTGCATCACATCTGAGTGGGCAATTTTTCGTGTGCTTGTATTTGGGGTATAGGGATAAACCACATCTGACCGATATCTGAAAGCCAAGCATTTAATTATTTCGTGGAAATCATGACCATCCAAAAGCTCATCGGTTTAATAGCTCCATCTGCCATTCTATTGGGAACATTCATGGCTCCGGCAGAAGCAGTTTCGCTCAAACCCATAGGTACTTACAACACAGGAATTTTTGATGCCAGTGCAGCGGAAATCCCAACTTATGACCCAATATCTCAACGACTATTTGTAGTCAACGCGGGAAATAAAGCCATCGATGTCATTGGTATTAGCGACCCAACAAATCCATCGTTGCTATTTAATATTGATATTAATACCTACTTCGCTGGTGGTAATCCTAACAGTGTCACTTTCCGTAATGGCATACTAGCAGCAGCTGTAGAAGCACCAGTTACCCAGGATTTAGGTAAGGCTTTATTTTTTAATGCTGATGGTAGTTTTCTTGGTGATGTCACCGTGGGAGGATTACCAGATATGCTGACTTTCACTCCAAATGGTAACCGCTTGTTAGTAGCTAATGAAGGCGAGCCGAATAGTGACTATACCATCGACCCAGAAGGCTCGGTCAGTATCATAGATTTAGATTTCTTGAATCTCTCAAATTCTAATGTAATTACTGCTGGCTTTACCCAATTCAACAGCCAAATTGATCAGTTACGGGATGCTGGGATACGCATTTTTGGGCCAAACGCTACAGTAGCTCAGGATTTAGAACCAGAATATATCACTATTTCTGAAGATTCCACTAAAGCTTGGGTAGCGTTGCAAGAAAATAACGCCATTGGGGTACTGGATTTAATAACCAATCAATTTACCGACATTATTCCTTTGGGCTATAAGGATCATAGCTTGCCAGAAAACGGATTTGATGCAAGCGATCGCGATGACGCAATTAACATCGCTAACTGGCCTGTCCTCGGTATGTACCAACCCGATGGCATTGATTCTTACACTGTCAATGGCAAAACTTATATTGTCACAGCTAATGAAGGTGATGCCCGTGATTACGATGGTTTTAGTGAAGAAGTCAGATTGGGTAACAATAGCTATCAGCTCGACCCCAACTTGTTTCCTAATGCCGATATACTCAAGCTACCAGAAAATTTAGGTCGTCTAACAGTAACCAATGCTACAGGCGATTTAAATGGCGATGATCTGTTTGAAGAGATATATGCTTTTGGGGCCCGTTCCTTCGCCATTTGGGAGTGGGATGAAGTAGCAGGTACACTTAAACGAGTTTACGACAGTGCCGACGACTTTGAGCAAATTATTGCCCAGCGCTTACCTAATTTCTTTAACTCTAACCATGTTGAAAACAGCTTCGATACCCGCAGTGATGACAAAGGCCCAGAACCAGAGGACGTGAAGATTGCCCAAATTGGCGATCGCTTTTACGCCTTCGTTGGATTAGAGCGCGTTGGGGGCATCATGATTTACGATGTCACTGACCCAGTGAATCCTGTCTTTGTAGACTACGTTAACAACCGCGACTTCACAGCACTAGCTGAAACTCCTGATGGCAGAACTAACCCAGCAGCCGGTGACTTAGGTACAGAAGGTTTACTTTTCATCTCCGCCGCAAATAGCCCCAACGGTCAATCGTTGCTAGTTGCAGCTAATGAAGTTAGTGGTACAACAACCATCTTCTCCATAGAAGCGGACATAGAATCAACATCTGTTCCTGAGCCTGGGGCTATCTTGGGCTTAATGGCAATTAGTTCAATGGGGATCCTGAAATTCAAGCGGAAGCGCTAAGACAGAGGCTAGGGGTTAGCACTTAGCCCCTAGCCCCTAGTTCTAAATTCTCTTCTCTAAATATTGACCAATCATCAACTGCTCACCAGCGCGAGAAATAATGGTTTGTCTGGTGCGGTATTTGCTACCAATAAGTTTTAACTCCTCCTCAAACACCGAGCCTTTGTACTCAGTTCGCAAACATAGTGTTTTGGGATTGGGGAAATAATATTTGGCGGTGACAGGTTTGGATGTGGCAAAACCGCGATCGCGATATAAAATATTGCCCAAAGCTCCAAATAGCGTCGAACCTTGGGACTCTTTTCTGCCTTTTAATACATCTGTACTTTCCCAGGTGACTTCCGCACCACAGATTAAACTCACCTCATCAGATAAATCATGCATTTGTCCCAATGTATGCAATTGATCAGATCCTGGTGCTAAAAACCGGATCTCGATGACACTCTCTATCTCTTTTGTTTCTCCTTCTGGCAGAGTGTAGTAGCGCCTTTCTGAGTGCCACTGTCCGACTGATTCCTGGAAGAAATCTGCGATCTGCGATTCGTCATGAGTTGGTGTCAGTTGTACCGGTGATATCACGCGTAATTGTCCTCACCTAATAATTGATAAAAGTTGGTCATATGCATATACTATATATAACAAAAAAGCAATTAATGTTTAAGTTTTTTAATATATATAATAATAAATACTGAGGATTACCAGTGACATTAATAATATTTTTGCTACTATAGTTTAGGTATAGTTAGTAAAACTAAATATCGTCATTAAATGATGGTAAATTAGCAAATAAGAATGTCAATCAAACCATAGTTATAGTTTTCAGATGTATCTATCTTGGGATTGATTTTGAGATAATAATGCTAAATTTCTCCTAAAATCAATTAATAATATTAATTTGCCAAAGGATTATTATCCCGGCATAATCACAGTGGCAGTATTAACTATTTGTTGAGTTTATTTCCTGAAAAAATAAAAGTTTAACAACAAAAAGTGACACAGAAATGACAAGGCAATTAATTTCCACAAGTTGGAAATAGCAATACATACGTAATTTCTTGGTAAAAAGAGGCTGTTATAACTTTCATAAACTTATCTATAAACAGTAAAATCAATGATTTTGAGTATCAAAGCTAGAAAAAAATCAATGAAACAGCAAACTCACACAGCCCCAAACCAGGGAACTATGACTCAGTTAAATTCTGCCATTGAGAAGAATGTAACTGGCACACACAGAAATCGAAAAAAGGTTTCTTATTATCTATCGGTTCGCCCGATATTTTTAGTGGCCGGCTTACTCAGTATGGGGCTACTGACTGCTAGTTGTGGTGCCACACCAGAGGAAACTGCTAAAGCCCAATCTCAGCAACCTAACGGAGGGCAAACTGGTAATAGGGCCACACCTGTAGATGTAGCGATCGCCCGCACCAATTCATTACGCACACAACCAACTTATACAGGTAATACCACGCCGTTTCGGACAGTATCACTGCGATCGCAGGTAGAAGCTAGGTTATTGGCATTGAACCTAGATGTAGGCGATCGCGTTGAACGGGGACAAAACGTTGGGCAGTTAGATGATGCCTTGTTGTTAACATCCTTAAAGCAAGCAGAAGCCGAACTAGCAGCCTTGAGATCAGAAGTAGCCAGAGCCAAAACTCAAATCAGCAATGCCCAAGCCGAAGTTGAACGGGCCAGACTAGAACTAGTACAAGCCGAAGCCGACTCCCAACGACAACAAGAACTCTTCCAAGCCGGAGCCATCTCCCAACAAAATGCTCAACAAGCACGCACTGAGGCCCAAACAGCAGCCCAGGTACTAAGAGCAGCCCAGGATCGAGTGCGTACAGAACAGGAAGTCGTCGCTGCTGCCCAAGGTAGAGTAGTTGCCCAACAAGCCGTAGTTGCTCAAGCAAAAGAGCGTAGATCCTTCGCGCGCTTGATCTCTCCCATTGCTGGTGTTGTTACCGAAAGGGTTACAGAACCAGGAAATTTACTGCAACCAGGTAATGAAGTCTTGCAAATTGCCGACTTTAGCCGTGTAAAAGTCGTAGTACAAGTTTCCGAATTAGAATTATCACAAATTCAAGTTGGACAATCTGTGCAAGTCCGCTTAGATGCCTTTCCCAATCAATCATTAATTGGCAGAGTCACACGCATTTCTCCCGCCGCCGACGCTACAGCGCGCTTAATACCAGTAGAAGTAGTGATTCCGAACAACGACAACAAGATTGGTAGTGGACTATTAGCACGAGTCAAT
The DNA here is from genome assembly GCF_963920855.1 of Nostoc sp. CCY0012. Taxonomy (NCBI): domain Bacteria; kingdom Bacillati; phylum Cyanobacteriota; class Cyanophyceae; order Nostocales; family Nostocaceae; genus Nostoc; species Nostoc sp. CCY0012. The sequence goes on from NZ_CAWUDM010000083.1 coordinate 6,923, forward strand.
TTTGAAACCCAGACATCACAGCGAGTAGTGGTGCCTCAAGCAGCAATTCAAGAACAGAACGGCAATAAAAGTTCTGCTTCCTCTACAGCCACAAAGAGCGAAACAGAAGATCGACGGGGAACAGTATTTGTAGTTACAGATACAGAAAGTAATACCAAAGTGACAGCCCGTGCTGTGACCTTAGGGAACAAAGCTGATGGCAACGTAGAAATTTTATCTGGCTTGCAACCAGGGGAACGCTATGTTGCTCGCAGTGGTCGTCCATTAAAAGATGGTGACGCTGTAGTTCTTTCGGTTTTATCAGAAGCACCAGAGCTAACCCCTGCGGAAAATTAAAAATCATCCCCATAAAAAAACAGAAAATATTCTTAATTACAAAATCCGAATTGGAGATTAATAATAGATGCAGCAAATAAACAAGGGTGGCGGATTTAGTATTAGTACCATCTCTATCCGCCGACACATCGGCACACTGATGCTCGCCCTGGCAGTAGTAGTCATGGGTGTATTTTTTGTCCTTAAGTTACCCGTAGATTTACTACCATCAATTACCTATCCACGAATTGGTGTCAGGATAGACGCACCAGGAATTTCTCCAGAGGTGGCGATTGATGAAGTGACACGACCTTTAGAATCAGCTTTTACAGCCACAGAGGGAGTGCTACAGGTTTTCTCCCAAACTCGTGAAGGGCAGGTAAGCTTGGATCTTTATTTTGAACCAGGGGGAGATATTGACCAGGCTTTAAATGATGCCACAGCCGCCTTCAATAGAGCTAGAGGCAATTTACCAGATTCTTTGGGCGCACCGCGTTTATTCAAATTTGATCCTTCCCAGTTACCAGTTTACGAATTTGCCTTAACTTCACCCTCATTAGAAAGCGTTGATTTACGGGTTTTTGCCGAAGAAGAACTAGCCAGGGAACTCGGTGTTGTACCTGGAGTAGCAGGGGTAGACGTATCGGGAGGAGTGAATGAAGAAGTTAGAGTCAATTTAGATTTAGACCGCTTGCAAGCTTTGGGTGTAGGTTTGACACCTGTACTAGATGAACTCAGAGACCGCAATCAAGATGTTTCTGGTGGTCGGTTATTAGGACAAAATTCCGAGCCATTGACGCGTACCGTTGGGCGCTTCCAAAGTGCAGAAGAAATTAGAAATTTGTCTTTTGAAGTGTCCTCTCCCTCAGACTCTAATACCCAATCTCCAGTTTTGAATCGCCGGGTTTATTTGCGAGATTTTGCCGAAGTCGTGGATGGTTCCGAACAACAGCGCATCTACGTTTTATTGAATGGAGAACCATCTGTTAAAGTCAGCATTCAAAAACAGCCAGATGCCAACACAGTGAATGTTGTTGATGGTGTAAAAAGACGTTTGCAAGAACTTCAAGCATCTGGTGTAGTTCCTGAAGGGACAATACTGACACCGACATTAGATGAATCGCAGTTTATCCGTAATTCTATTTCTAACGTTACTACGTCTGGATTAATTGGTACAGGACTAGCTGCTTTTGCAGTTTTACTATTTCTAGGTTCCCTGCGGCAAACTTTTATTATTGTTATTGCTATCCCTTTGGCAAGTTTAGCCGCCATCATCTTAATGGGGATATTTGGTTTATCCCTAAATGTCTTCAGCTTGGGTGGTTTAGCCTTAGGCGTGGGTATTGTGGTAGATAACTCCATCGTCATGTTGGAAAACATTGCCGAGGGTGCAGGTATGACTCCCGGTAAAGATACCAAAACTCGCCTAAATGCCCAAGAACTAATTCAACGAGCTGAACAAAGTAGTCAGGAAGTCGAATCAGCCTTAATTGCTTCTACCAGTACCAACTTGGTGGCGGTGATGCCATTTTTGCTCATCGGTGGCTTTATCTCACTACTGTTCAACGAGTTAATTCTCACCATCACCTTTTCTGTAGCCGCTTCCATTTTGATTGCGGTAACCATTATCCCCATGCTCACATCCCGCACTTTGGCGTGGAAATTTTCTAGTGGATTAAGTAGATTTTGGCCGCTACAAGCATTTAATCGTCGCTTTGATGCAGCCACAAACAGATATAGCCGTTTTTTAGCTGGGATATTACGCTGGCGATTACTAACAGTTGCGATCGCTATTCTACTTTTTGGTGGCGGTAGTTTGTGGATTGCTCCACAAATTCCCCAAGAAATTCTGCCGCGAATTAGTACAGGACAAGCTAGGTTAAACGCTCAGTTTCCTCCCGGTACACCCCTGGAAACGAACCGCAAAGTTATGGCGATGGTAGATGAAATTCTCCTCAATCAACCAGAAACAGAATATGTGTTCTCAACCGCTGGCGGCGCACTTTTTGGTACCAACGTCAATGCTAATCCCCTCAGAGGTACTAGCACTATTACCCTCAAACCAGGTACTAATACAGACGCTTATGTAGAACGAGTCACCGCAGAATTTAACAAACTCAATTTAGTAGGAATTCGCCTCCGCCTTTCCCCAGGCCAAGTGCGGGGTTTAATTCTCAGCAACTCCCCGGCGCGCGGTGCTGATGTGGATGTGATTCTTCAGGGGAACGATACAGATAACTTAGAACAAGCTGGGCGGGAAGTATTAGCAGCCCTAGAAGAGCAAGCCAATTTAGTCAGATTCCGTCCTGATGCCGATGAGCGTCAACCAGAACTGCAAATTCGTCCTGACTGGGAGCGAGTGGCAAATTTTGGCTTAAGTACTAGAAGTATTGGCGACACAATTCAGACTGCTATTGAAGGTAGCGTCCCCACCCGATTACAACGTGGCAACCGTCTAGTCGATGTCAGAGTACAGTTAAATGAAGAATCTCTGCAAAGCGTTTCTCAATTAGAGAGATTGCCTTTATTTGTCAGCAACAATCGCCAAATTCGTTTGAGCGATGTAGCCACAATTGCCGAAGCCCAAGCCCCAGGAGAAATTCAGCGAATTAATCAGCGTCAGGTCGTCATCCTTGCAGGTAATTTGGCTGAGGGAGCTAATCTCAGTGATGCTTTTACACAAGTAGATACAATTGTCGATAGTATAAATTTACCTGAAGGAGTTAGTGTTTTACCTAGTTCGGCAGCTGAATCTAATCAGGAACTACAAAACTCGCTACAGCTATTAGGTGGATTAGCAAGCTTTCTCGTATTTGTGGTCATGGCAGTGCAATACAATTCACTCATCGACCCCTTGGTAATTATGTTTACAATTCCTTTGGCATTAGCCGGGGGAATTTTTGGACTTTATGTTACCAGTACAGCCATTGGCGCAACTGTAATTGTGGGGGCGGTGTTGTTGGTGGGTATTGTCGTCAACAATGCCATCATCATGGTGGAACTTGCCAATCAAATTCGCGAACGAGACAAAGTTGACCGCAAAACAGCAATTTTACAAGCTGCACCGCAACGCTTACGTCCAATTTTAATGACTACCATCACTACTGTTTTAGGTATGTTCCCTCTAGCATTGGGAATTGGTGAAGGGTCAGAATTTCTACAACCATTGGGTGTGGTGGTATTTTCAGGTTTATCGTTAGCCACATTGCTAACCTTGTTTATCATCCCCTGTTTTTATACACTGCTGCATGATTTATTAAATTGGCGTTGGACGAAACCAATGTTAATCCATTTGGATGGATGGAAGAAAAGATTTTACTAAAAATGGTGTTGTAGCAAGCTATAGCCTGTTATAAGTTTTCCTGAGGGGTGCAAGCTTTTGTACCCCTCTAACTTTATTGTTGCCAACCTCGCTCAATAATATTGTGGATTATCAGTCTTTAAATCTGGTGAATTTTCGGTAAAGTTTATGCCTTTATGATCTACCTTCGGGGAATTTTTGTATTTTTATGCCATATTTTGGGAATACTAATAAAAGAATATTATTTTGTCTGACAAAAATACTATTAAATCAATTAATTTAATACCTTGCAGGATCAAGCAAGATGGATATTGTTTACCAGAGTTCTACTTTACAAAACAAACACAATTCTCTACAGCAAAATTTACCTGATTTTCTACGGAGTATTTTGCAAGAAATTATAGATCCTATTCTTGTGAATAAAGATCAGCAAATAGACATTGCTTTACAGCAAATCAATGAAAAATTAGAACAACAAATAGAAGCACGAACAGAACTGTTAAACCAAACAGTGAATCAGTTACAACGAGAAATCAATGAATATGAAAAAGCTGAAACAGCAAGACAACAAACTGAGCAAACTTTTCAAAGACATAACACTGCTTTACAACAGCTTGTGCAAAGTGAATCACTGCAATACGATGACTTTGCAACTGCTATAAAACACGTCACAGAAGTTGCTAGCATTGGACTTGATGTTGCCCGTGTAAGTATTTGGTTATATACAGAAGATTATGCCAAAATTCAATGCGCTGACTTATATGAACGTCCTAGTAATTCTCACAATGCTGGTTTTCAATTATCAGTCTGTGACTATCCTAGCTATTTTCAAGCTCTGAAAGAAGAACAAATTATTTCAGTTATTGATGTTCATCAAGATACTCGTACTTCAGAATTTTCGGATACTTATACACGGCCTCTAGGCATTACCTCAATGCTTGATGTCCGAATTTGGTCGAGAGGAAAAGTTATTGGTGTAGTCTGTTGTGAACATTTGGGTAATCAGCGTCATTGGACTCTAGAAGAAGAAAACTTTATTAGCTCAATTACTGAATTTGTGCGTCTAGTTATCGAATCAAGCGATCGCAAATATGTAGAAGTAGCTTTAGCTGACAGCGAAAATCAGTTTCGTTTGGTTGTAGAGCAAACTGGACAATTGATTTATGTCTATGATATCGCTGACAATTACCTTCGCTGGGCAGGAGCAATTGAGGAAATTACAGGATACATTGCTGATGAATGGCAGCAATTTGACTTAGCTGCTTGGGAAGCACACATTCATCCTGAAGATCGAACAAAAGTCAAGTCTTTGTTAACAAAAGCAATTCAAAGCAAAAGTCAGTATCAAATCGAATATCGCCTACAGAAAAAAGATGGTTCCTATATTTATGTAGAAGATCGCGGCAAATTTTTAGTGAATAGCATCAATACAATTGACTGTTTAGCCGGCACAATGAGTAATGTCAGCGAACGCAAAACTACTGAAGAGGCTCTACAGCAATCAGAAGTTCGATTCCGACAACAAGCGCAACAACTGGAGAAGACATTAAAGGAATTACAGCGTACTCAAAGTCAAATTATCCAAAGTGAAAAAATGTCTTCCCTTGGTCAATTAGTAGCAGGGGTAGCCCACGAAATCAATAATCCAGTTAATTTTATTTATGGCAATATTACACCTGCTAACGATTACATCCATGATTTACTGCAACTAATTAGACTCTATCAGGAATACTACCCTCAACCAGTGACAATTATTAAACAAGAAATTGAGGTAATAGATTTAGAATTTTTAATGCAGGATTTACCTAAATTACTAAATTCAATAAAAATAGGAGCAGAACGCATTCGCCAAATAGTTCTTTCATTGCGAAATTTCTCCCGCTTAGATGAGGCTGAATATAAAGCAGTAGATATTCATGAAGGAATTAATAGTACTTTATTGATTTTAGAAAATCGGCTCAAAAATAAACCTGGATCTCCCGGTATTGAAGTCATCAAAAAATATGGCGAATTGCCGCTGATAGAGTGTTATGCTGGGCAACTAAATCAGGTATTTATGAATATTTTAACTAATGCTATAGATGCATTAGAAGAACGAAACAAAACACTGTCTTGCGAAGAAATTCAAGAATCACCTGGCATGATTCTTATTTGTACCGAAATGCTCGACGAAAATCAAGTTATTATTAAAATTCGTGATAATGGCTTGGGTATACCAGAAGCCATCAAACAACTAATTTTTGATCCTTTCTTTACTACCAAACCAATTGGCAAAGGTACAGGCATGGGTATGTCTATTAGCTACCAGATTATTACCAAAAATCACAGTGGTAAATTTTATTGTGTTTCATCCCCAGATCAGGGTACAGAATTTGTGATTGAAATTCCCTTAAAACCTAGCATGGTAAAACTAACTTGAGAGTCTAGATTAACGCCGAGACTGACTAACGCTCATTCGTATTTTTTGAATATCTCGTATTCAACTGAGTCTTTTTCCCAGAACCAAAAACTGGACATACCTGCTAAAAAGTTGGCAATTTTAATTGATTAGATTGTAGCAAGTACCTTGTTTGGTGAACAGAGCGCGATCGCTGCACGCTCTAACCTTGTTCTGTCACTCTCCGGGAAATTTTACCATAGCGATCGCGCTCTCGTAAAGGGACAAAAGAAGGCTAACTTGAATTTTAATTGAACTACTGGCAAACACTTTTACCATTAGCTTTAGTAATAGATAAGGCATCAAATTCGCCTAAATCAAATTCGCCGGTTACGGTTACTTGATCACCAGCCGATATGTACCGCGTAGTATTATCTCCACAGCTATCATAAGTATCAACTGTGATGGAACGACCACTGGTGTTTAAGCGAAATCCATCTTCCCACACTCGCTCAACTCTACCAGAAAAGGAATTACCTTGATTTTGAGCAATTGCTGGTATAGATGCCAGAATGACAACACCGAGAAATAGGAATCTTGTGGCAGTTAATTTCATGATTTAACTCCTTAATTTTGAGCAGTGTTAAGAATTGCTTAATAATTTCAGACTATCAGATTTAACTAGATTGCAGGATAACCATTTTCTATCATTGGAATTAGCAGAAGTCTATTGGTATTGTCAAGTCACTTCGCTCCAATTGAAAATTCAAAATTAAAGAACCTGAGTTCGGGATAATCAAAAACCCGATTCTGTCGTGCTTCTGGCTGAATACTTACGATAGTCCGCCGCGAGTGAAACAAAGCGGAACGACGTGAACACAGGGATTTTAAGATTGCTAGTGGTCTGTCAAGACCGGAGCAAATGATTGACTTTTAACCCAATCAATCACGAGACTATTTTCTGGAAATGAAGCGGCAATTGCCTATTTTTCCTGTAAGCAGGTAGCTTTATAAGCCTTCCAATCACAGGGTTGTCCCTTGATTGTACAAATGCGGATATTCCCACCATCCACACTTAATTATTCAACAGTTGATTCTACTTGTGGTAGTTCAAACAAAATTTTGACGATGCACCAGTCTTTGCTGTACGCTTTTTGATACTTCTATTCCAGTTAAATATTCAATATCTTCTGGGGATAATAAACTTTATCCCGACTTTCTCTAGTCTCTAAGACTTAATCAAAACCAATTTACGTAGATGCAAATTATAAAAATGAGAATGTCTCCAAAAAATAGATCTAAGTAAAAACCACCAAGAGATTGGACAGAAGATAGATTTATCTAAAATTGACAAACAGCTTTGGAATTTTCTATGCTTGAGAGCCGCTAAAATCCAATGCAGTTTCAAATAATTTTTGATATTTTGGAGCTTAGGTAGATAAGACTGATGCTTTTCGTCAATTAAAGCGTAAATCTTCTCTTTCATTAAGATATTTGTATTTAACCGCCGCGCTAAAGAAAACTTTTGGTTATATGCACCAGTCCAAATAGTCCGGTAGGCGAGGCACTGATTCACAAAAACGGCATGGCCAAACTGGGCAATGCGTATCCAGGAATCGATATCATCACAGTTGGCATCAAGTCGGGAATCCCAACCATAAGTTTGCCAAAAAGCATCACGGCTGCAAGCTACCTGAGCAGGTGTACCAAAAGGCACAAGCTCAAGCAGCATACCGTAGTGAATATCAGCTTGGGGAATATAAAAAGCTAAACCAGGGCCAACTTGAGGGGTACGACTAAGTTCAACTTCATGACTATCTACCTGAGCTGCCACACAAGAACAAATTACAGCACCCGGACAAAGGGCGATCGCCTCCGCCATTTCTTCTATACAATTGGGAGCTAGGTAGTCATCATCATCCAAAAACTTAATCCAGTCACCGCTCGCTTTGTGGACACCAGCATTTACCGTAGCTGCATGACCTTTGTTAATCTGATTGCGATGGTAAATAACAGAGTTGCCTAAGCTTTTTACATATGCTTCGGTGCCATCAGATGAACAGTCATCGGCAACAATTACCTCGCAAGGTACTGTCTGGTTCAGCGCAGAGTCAATTGCTCTTTGCAGCAAACTCAAGCGGTTATATGTAGTAATAACGACGCTAAATTTCATAAATCCGATGCTTGTAGCACAGACTCTTGCAATATAGCTTTGATGACTAGGCTGTTGAATCGGTAAAATTATTGATATTTAAATCTAAAATAAGTGGACTGAAAGAGGATTATCGATTTATTATTAATGATTGTGAGTTTTTAAAGCAAACAGGCTATGAGCGCTCAAGAGATCATCCGTTCCATTGAAGCGGAACAACTAAAATCGGATTTGCCCATAATCTATGTGGGTGATACCGTCAAAGTCGGTGTCAAGATTAAAGAAGGCCAAAAATACCGCATACAACCCTACGAAGGCGTTGTCATTGCCATGCGCAATGGTGGTATTAACGAAACAATCACCGTCCGGCGTGTATTTCAAGGCATTGGTGTAGAACGGGTATTTTTGTTACATTCTCCCCGAATTGACAACATCAAAGTCCTACGTCGAGGTAAAGTCCGCCGGGCGAAGCTATATTACTTACGCAAACGTGTAGGTAAAGCTACTCGGATTAAGCAAAGATTTGACCGTTCTTTGTAAACCTCTTTCAAAGTATGGGAGAAATTTCTATTAACGAGCGGCAAATGCCGCTGATTTACTCCCCCGATCAAAATAAAATAAAATTAAGAGTTAAAATTGTGCTATACTAAAAAAGGTTCAGCTAAATAACTGAATCCACCCCAGCTTGTGCGCTCTTAGTTCAGTTGGTAGAACGCAGGTCTCCAAAACCTGATGTCGGGGGTTCAAGTCCTCCAGGGCGCGCTTGAAAGCAAAAAACACAGCCCGAAGTGATAGCACACTTGCTAATGTAGCAGTTAGTGTTAATAATTTCGGGTATAATTATTTTATATTTGCAGCTTTTTTGCTTCCAATAAGTATGATGGAGTCGAAGCTGTAAGCCTGGATGTGAATTAGCAGGTTATAGCTCTATTTTATTTAAGAACCGGGGGGACAAACGACAGTGGCCAAAAAAAATGAAGCAGAAATGCCAGCAACCACTAATGGATTTAGTGTGACGAACTTTTTTCAAGGAACAAAAGAAGAACTGGAAAAAGTCGTTTGGCCCAGTCGCAAGCAGTTAGTGAGTGAATCAGCTGCTGTGCTGTTAATGGTGACACTCTCCGCATCTTTGATATATTTGGTCGATGGATTGTTTGGTTGGGTAGCAAAACAGGTGTTCTGATGACTTCTGCAACAGACGAACCATACAACTCAGCGTTGCAGTCAGAGGAAACAGCAGAAACAGCGCTCAAGGAAGCACGCTGGTATGCAGTGCAAGTAGCCTCAGGCTGTGAAAAACGCGTGAAAACGAATTTGGAGCAACGCATTCAAACATTTGATGTTGGTGACAAAATTATCCAAGTAGAAATTCCTCACACGCCAGCGGTGAAAATTCGCAAGGATGGCAGTCGCCAGCATACAGAAGAGAAAGTTTTTCCAGGCTATGTGCTAGTGCGGATGGTGATGGAAGATGATACATGGCAGGTGGTAAGAAACACTTCCCATGTAATTAATTTCGTGGGAGCAGAACAAAAACGTGGCGGTAGCAAAAGCCGCGGTCACGTTAAACCAGTACCCCTGGGCCCCTCAGAAGTAGAACGGATATTCAAACAGACTAGCGAACAGGAGCCAATTGTCAAAATTGACATGGCGACTGGTGATAAGATAGTCGTGCTTTCTGGTCCTTTTAAAGACTTTGAAGGCGAGGTGATTGAAGTCAGTCCAGAGCGAAGCAAACTCAAAGCCTTGCTCTCGATTTTTGGCCGCGATACACCAGTAGAATTGGAATTTAATCAGGTAGAGAAACAGAGCTAACACAAATGGCGAAGAAAGTAGTGGCGGTCATTAAATTGGCCCTGAATGCTGGAAAAGCCAACCCAGCACCACCAGTGGGTCCCGCATTGGGTCAACACGGTGTGAACATTATGATGTTCTGCAAAGAGTACAATGCCAAAACAGCAGACCAAGCTGGCATGGTGATACCTGTAGAAATTTCGGTTTTTGAAGACCGGAGTTTTACATTTGTCCTCAAAACGCCACCAGCATCAGTACTGATTCGCAAGGCAGCGAAAATTGAAAGAGGCTCTAATGAACCCAACAAAAAGAAAGTTGGCTCAATTACAAGAGCGCAATTGCAAGAAATTGCTCAAACGAAAATGCCTGATCTCAACGCCAACGATATAGAAGCGGCGATGAATATTGTGGAAGGTACTGCCAAGAACATGGGCGTAACCATTGCAGACTAGTCATTAGTCATTGGCAAAAGACAAAAGACTAAGAACAAAACTTATCGGGGGAGAAGCAGAACTTCGTAATTACCCCAGGAGAGAAAAATGGGAAAAAAAATATCGCGTCGCTTACAGGCGCTGCTAGAAAAGGTAGAAGACAGGGATTATGAGCCGATAGAGGCTTTAAACTTGTTAAAAGAGACAGCCACAGCTAAATTTCCTGAAGCCGCTGAAGCACATATCCGGTTAGGGATTGACCCCAAGTATTCAGACCAGCAATTGCGGACAACGGTGGCATTGCCTAAAGGTACAGGACAAACTGTACGGGTAGCCGTAATTGCCAGAGGTGAAAAAGTTACAGAAGCCAGTAATGCTGGTGCGGATATAGCTGGCTCAGAAGAGCTAATTAACGAAATTCAACAAGGAATGATGGATTTCGATAAGCTAATTGCCACACCAGACGTGATGCCCCAGGTGGCAAAGTTGGGTAAGTTATTGGGCCCTCGTGGTTTGATGCCATCACCCAAGGGTGGAACTGTGACATTTGACGTAGCAGGTGCGATCGCCGAATTCAAAGCTGGTAAATTAGAATTCCGGGCTGATCGAACTGGCATTGTCCATGTTATGTTTGGTAAGATAGCATTCTCCCCTGAAGATTTATTGGTAAACTTGAAGGCGTTACAAGAGACGATTGACCGTAACCGTCCTTCAGGAGCCAAAGGTCGTTATTGGCGTTCAGTTTATGTATCTTCCACAATGGGCCCATCGATTAAAGTCGATATTAATGCCCTGAGAGATTTGAAACTGACCGAAGTAGCTTAATGGGAAGCAGAGGCTAGAGACTAGAGACTAGAGGCTAGAAAAGATTTTTAGCAAATCAATTTTCTCAGTTCAGTACCTAGTAAATACTCTCGACTCAAAACTAAATAAGCAAAGCCGGAGACAGCAGGAGCTAATAGCTTAAATATCCTGCCGAGGTTAGAACTCTAATTACTGGAAGTACCACCCTGAACGGTGTGATGACCGAAGTATTATGAGTCTGACTGTGAAACCCTGGCTGAAATAGCTGGGGTTTATTGTTTTTGCTCGTACACAGTGAAACACACAAGTCAGGCTCACAAGAGATTTAAATCCGGTGCTGAATTTAGCAAAAATAGGGAGAGCTACTCCCGAATTTATGCCTGTGGATAAAAAACCGCCGTGTGGCTCTGGTTGAAGCAGGAAGTAAAACCAAATCTAGTCTGAATGAATAGATGGGAGGCGGTTTTACTTAGCGAAAATTTATGATTTTGCCCTTGGAGGTGAAACAAGCATGGGTCGAACGCTAGAAAATAAAAAAGAGATAGTTGCTGAACTCAAAGAAACTTTGAGTGAGTCAACTTTGGCACTGGTAATTGACTATCAAGGTCTGACAGTTGCTCAAATTACTGACTTACGGCAACGGTTACGTCCGAGTGGCGCTGTTTGTAAGGTAACTAAGAATACCTTAATGGGCATTGCCATTGATGGTGACGACAACTGGCAACCACTTTCGGAATTGCTCAATGGTTCTTCCGCCTTTTTGCTGGTAAAAGAAGATTTTTCCTCGGCAATTAAGGCTTACCAAGAATTCCAGAAAGTCACTAAGAAGACAGAACTTCGCGGTGGCGTGATGGAAGGCCGTCTGCTCAAGGATACCGATGTCAAGGCTTTAGGAGACTTGCCATCTAAAGAGCAACTCATGGCGCAAATTGCCGGAGCTATCAACGCCTTGGCTACCAAAGTGGCTGTTGGTATTAACGAAGTTCCCGGTTCTTTGGCTCGCGCCTTGCAGGCTGTGGCTGAGAAAGAACAAGGTGACAGCACTGAAAGCGCTGCTGAATAAAATTCGCCAAATTACACCAGAATTTGCCTGATGAAGTTTGTCCTTAATTGCAGCTTTGGGTAGGCAAAAACAAAATTAACATTACAGGAGTCATATCAATGTCTGCTACAACTGATCAAATTCTCGAACAATTGAAAAGCCTTTCTTTATTGGAAGCATCTGAGTTAGTTAAGCAAATTGAAGAAGCTTTCGGAGTAAGTGCAGCTGCACCTGCTGGTGGCATGATGATGATGGCTCCCGGTGCGGGTGCTGCGGCGGCTGAACCAGTAGAAGAAAAAACCGAATTTGACGTAATCTTAGATTCCGTTCCTGCTGATAAGAAGATTGCCGTACTGAAGATTGTCCGGGAATTGACTGGCTTAGGTTTGAAAGAAGCCAAAGACATGGTAGAAGCTGCGCCTAAAGCAATCAAAGAAGGTATTGCTAAAGATGCTGCTGAAGATGCTAAGAAGCGCATCGAAGAAGCTGGCGGTAAAGTTACTGTTAAGTAGTCCAATTTTTCCCCAGACGTGAAGTCTGGAGCTAAAGAGAAAAGGTCTGCGGAAGCAGGCCTTTTTTTAATGCAAATCAGCATCCCAAACGCCGATATAAATTCGATCCTGTCGATTACGTTCAATTACACCTTTTAAGCCACCAACATTAAAAGAGTATTGTCTAGTTTGGCGATCGCGTACTCTTTGGAGTCCTTGCTGGATATTACTGTTAATATTACCGCCAAGCATCCCTTGTAATGTTGATTGCATAACTTCGGGCTGGATAGATTGGGCAAAAGCTACTTCAGTTTGGCGCAAAACTCCCGTGTTGCGGTCAAATAAGTAACCGAGGTCAACCTGATTTGGTTCCAATTGATAAAGGAAAGCACGAGTATTCCATAAGCCGTTGGAAATCTTACTAGGGTTACCCAAGGCTGCTTTGACAGTATCTTGAGTAGTTCCTGTAGGAAATGCCGGCACATTTACATTGGAACTTTGGGTATTGCTAGGAACAGCATCTTGTTGTGGCTGTGGTGGTTCCGGTTCTACTGGAACTGTGGAAGATTCAGGTGTTTCTGGCTGCTGTGGTTCCACTTCTACTGGAAGTTCTTGCTGCGGAACATCCGGGGTTGGTGCAAATGTAGGAGTTACTTGTGGTTGTGGTGTTACAGGTACTATAGGCTCTAAACGAGGTTGTGCAGCAATTGGCGCTGGCGGCGAAAATTCTGGTGTGGGCGTGGGTTCAATGTTATCTGAGTCGGAAAATGGTGTGGGCGTAGGAGTTATGGCAACAGGTGTTGTAGACTGCGGTTGACGAGTGACACTAGAAATTGCTACCCCACCAACTAAGCCACCCAAAATTAAACTGCCGATAATTAAAGCGGGCTTTTGCCAATTACTGGTAGAAATAGTTGATGGCGCAGATAATGCTTGAGTTGGTGTGGTTGATACAGGTTTAGGAGGACTGAGATTGTAAGTAGGGGTAGTGATAGGAGATTGTGGAGCAATATCACTAGTAGACCTTAAAGCATATAGCATTTTACTGGCGGTACTATAGCGATCGCTCACATGAGGATGAATGGCTTGATTAAGTACCATTGCCAGATTAGGGGATACATGAGGCGCATACTCTTGCCACAAAAGTTCCCCAGTTTGCAAATCAGTTTGCATTTCTGCTGGGTGTTTCCCAGTCAGTAGATAAATCGCCGTCAAGCCTAAACTGTAAATATCAGTAGCGTAAACTGGTCTGCCGATAGCTTGTTCACTAGGCATATATCCTGGTGTGCCAATTACCATTGAGCGTGTGGGATAATTTGAAGAACTGGCTACTGAACGGATGGTTTCCTTCACGGCACCAAAATCAATCAAAACTGGCTTGTGATCACCTGCACGCAGAATAATATTATCTGGCTTGATATCGCGGTGAATGATGCCTTGACTGTGAACATAATTTAATACCGAGAGCAAACTCAAGAGAATTTCTCGGACAGTCTTTTCACTTGCATGGCCTTCGGTTACAACGATGTCGGTCAAGGTTTGTCCTTGAATCCATTCTTGTACCAGGTAAAATTCCCCATTCTCAGAAAAGTAAGCGTAGAGTTCGGGAATTTGGTCACTGGCCCTACCCAAAATTTCTAAGGTTGCAGCTTCTCGCTGAAACCTCTGTTCAATCATTTTGTGATTGTGTGGGTTATTAACTATTGGTTTGAGTTGCTTAATGACACAGCGACGGCGAGATGGCATGTGGGTATCTTCTGCCAAAGAAGTTTCTCCGAACCCACCAGCACCCAGTACTTGAATAACTTGATAGCGATTGTTCAGCAGCGTTGTTGTCATGAAAAATTACAAGTTTTAGCCCTTTACAAATGTACATCAGATATTCTGACGATTTACAGGCAGTTTATATCCCCTATTTTGAGCATAACTATTGTGTCTAGGGTAAATGGCGATCGCTATTTAACAGCACTAACAACCCATCTACTATTTTCAGCATCCCATAAAAGGGAAAAATTCACAGAACCGGGAACTTGTTTACCATTTTTCATCAAGTATTGAAACTTGGCATTGACTGTGGCTGTTTCTGTACTGGCTTGCACTAAATTAACTTGTTCAACATTGACGCTTTCCACTTTTCCCCCCCACCAGTCGATGTAAGAAAGATAGCCATCAGGATGCAGTCGTGTATTATTTTGCAAGTTGGGGGCTAGTTGATTCCACGCAGTTTGATACTGTCCTTGATTAATATTTAGATAATAATTCTGCACTGCTTGTGCAGGGGATGGTCTATCGACTTCTGGGGTAGTGACAGGAGGAGGCCCAGAAGATGGGGTTTGATTAGGAATTATTGCCGGAGGTGGAGAATTTATAGGTTGTATAACTTCCTGTGGTTGAATGCCATTTGGGGAAGGTTCTGGAGTTTGGGCAATAGGAGAATTAGCAGGTGGTATAATATTTGAGGCTTCATTGCGTGAATCTACTGTCTGTAATGGCTGCGGTTGTCTATTCAGGGCAAAACCAATGATGATAGAAGCACCTATTAAACCACCCACAATTAAACTGCCGAGAAAAATTCCCTTTTGTCCACTAGCCTGATTAGGAGTAGGAGGTTGTGAGGTAGATCCTGGACTAACAGCAACTGTATTTAGGGATGGGTCGGGAGCAGGAGACGGTGCTGTTACTACTTGTGGATGCTGATAAGCTACTGTAGGCGGGATACTAACTGAACCTAATTGTAAAGCTTCTAGGATTTCTCTAGCAGTGGCAAAGCGATCGCGTGGATGATAGGCGATCGCCCGGTCTAGAACTCCTGCTAATGTGGGACTAATACTTAAGGCGTGTTGATGCCAAACAATTTCTCCAGTACGCGCATCAGCCTCTAATTCCTGTGGTTGTTTTCCTGTAAGCAAATAAATTGCTGTCAGACCTAAACTATATAAATCACTAGAATAAACTGGTCTACCCGCTGCTTGTTCGCTGGGCATATACCCAGGTGTACCAATGACAATGGAACTGGTAGGATTACCTTGAGAATTAAATACCGTTCCCATTGATTCCCGCACCGCACCGAAATCAATTAACACTGACTTACTATCACGATGCCGCACAATAATGTTATCCGGCTTAATATCGCGGTGAACAATGCGCTTTGAGTGGACATAATCTAGCACTGGTAATAAATCCACCAAAACTTCCCGGACAGCACTTTCACTGAATAACCCTTGTTTTTGGCGTTTTGCGGTGAGGGTATCGCCTTCAATCCATTCTTGAACTAAATAAAATTGCCCTTCTGACTGGAAGTAGGCATATAACGTAGGGATTTGGTCAGTAAATCCACCCAAGTCTTCTAAAATTGCTGCTTCGCGTTGAAACCGTTCTTGTACCAGTTGGTAAACCTGAAGATTATTTTGAATCGGTCTTAGCAGTTTAATTACGCAGCGGCGGTGGGATGGCATTTGGGTATCTTCTGCTAGAAAAGTTTCACCAAATCCCCCACTCCCCAAAGTGCGAATAACTTGATAGCGGTTGTTTAGGAGTGTTTGCATAAATTAGTATTGATAAAAATTAGAATTATATTTGTACAGATATGTTTTTTAAATTTAAATATGTACATATTTAAGTCTCATTGCTCTGAAAAAAGCGAAAAAAGCCCTTTAAAACTACAAATTATTTTGGGAAATGCCTGCGATTATAACGGTCTTGATACTTATTAATAAACTCAACATTCCGCTGCTCTAATTGTGACAACAACTTAGGAGGAAAAGTCTTTGGTGAATATAGAGGACGATACCAAAATTGATTATTAAAGTATTCCTGTAAGCCAGAAGTATCAAAGCGGCGACCGTGACGGGCAAAAACCGAATTTCGCATAATATCTAGTTCAAAACCGTCTTTGTCCTCCAAATCTGCATCTGTCACAGTTCTTTGGGATAACCATAAATAATTATTTTCTGTTGTTGTATCTACTGGTGTTGGCGATGTATTGTCAACAGGTACAACCGGGGTAACAATAGGAGGAATAGTTTTTTGGATCACCGTGGGTGTTACTGATGGGATGACATTTTTTTCTACTACAGGTTGAGGAGATTGTTTAAAGACCTGACTAATAATTACAGATGCACCAATTAACCCACCTGCAATTAAACCACCCATGAGGATGCTATTGCGATTATTAACTAGAGTTGTCGGCTGACTAACAGGAACAGTTGGTAGTGGTGGCGTTGGGACTACAGGTGGCGGTGCAAAGAACGGTTGCGTAGGTGGAATAGGATTGGCTATGCTTTGTAACGCATCTAACATGGCTCTAGCAGTGGTAAAGCGATCGCGTGGATGGTAGGCGATCGCTTGGTCTATTACTCCTGCTAATGTAGAATTTATCTGGTTAGCATACTGTCGCCACACAATCTCACCTGTCTGAGAATCTAACTCTAATTCTTGCGGCTGTTTCGCGGTGAGTAGATAAATTGCTGTCAAACCTAAACTATATAAATCACTAGAATAAACTGGTCTGCCGGCTGCTTGTTCACTCGGCATATACCCAGGCGTACCAATTACAATGGAACTGGTAGGATTACCTTGAGAATTAAATACCGTTGCCATTGATTCCCGTACCGCGCCAAAATCAATTAATACCGATTTACCATCACGATGACGCACCATGATGTTATCTGGCTTGATATCGCGGTGAACAATGTGCTGGGAGTGGACGTACTCCAAAACTGGTAACAAATTTACCAATATCTCCTGGACAGCACTTTCACTAAATAATCCCTGCTTTTGGACTTTTGTAGTGAGTGTTTCACCTTCAATCCACTCTTGAACTAAGTAAAATTGCCCATCTGCACAAAAATAAGCATACAAAGCCGGAATCTGGTCAGCTGCACCGCCGAGTGCTTCCAATATTGCTGCTTCTCTTTGAAAACGTTCCTGTACCAGTTGGTAAATCTGGGGATTATTTTGAATTGGTCTTAGCTGTTTCACCACACAACGCCGTTTTGAAGGCATATAGGTGTCTTCTGCAAGATAGGTTTCACCAAAACCACCAGCACCCAGTGTGCGAATAACTTGATAGCGATCGTTCAGCAGGGTTTGCATAAATTAGCGCCGATCAGCACAACAATCATAGTCATATATTTTACATTTTGTCACCAGTACTCAACTCGGTGTTGCAACTTCCGAACTTAATTCACTTTAAATCCAATAATCCTTCTTCCTTCAACTTGGGTTGGAAACGAAATTGTTCTTGTAAACCCCGGCCTTTCAACACTGCTAAAATTTCTGCTTCTACTCGCCGGGCAACATTTTTAATACTTTTAATTTGTGCCAATTCATCATTAGCTGGATTATTATAGTTTGCTTGTTCTTCAGGCGTCATCAATGGTTTGACATTTATCGGCTGTGTCCAAATTTCTTTATCATTGCCATTTCCCACAGGCACACTACCGTTTTCATCAATCCAAGCCTTTTCAATACTTTCTAAAACAGTACGACTCGGACGTTCAATAGTTTGCACCTTCACCCAATAACATTGTTGTGTTTGCCGAACTAAATGCTGCTTCAGACTCAAATAAACATCACGGGAATATCCCACAAACTGCAATTTTTTATCTGCATTAAAGATAGCGTATACGCCAATTTTGCCTTGAAAATCCTCAGGTAATTGACCTTGTTCATTTATGTAAGGGAAATATTCTAAATTGGCTAAAGTTGAGAAATTAGTTTGTATAGTCATAAATTAAATTTATTGAACTTTTCGATAAATGGCACAAAGACGACTAGGTTGAAAAATCTTAGCTTGAAACATGAAATTTGGCGGGACATTGATGATGACATACTCGTCAGATTCACGATACTTTTCAAACTCTGCCGGCATTCCTTTAGGCGTGTTTAAGCTGTATGGTACTGGTTGGAATAGTAATTTTGTAAATTCAACTTGTTCACATTGTGAATGTTGACAAATTTGTGTCAGAAAAGAGTCATTAGATAATAATTTATATAAATTTTCTTGCGCTTGTGGTTCAAGGACGAAACTACTATCAAAGTTTTGGACAATTTTAAAAGGCATAATTATCTACAAATTATTTAACAACTGAGCTTATTTAGGAATGATGCACTCGCTATGAAAATAAAGGCTTTGAGATTGCTTCCCTACGGCCGCAATGACGAAAATTAAGTTACGGTTACCTAAGTCCTGTTATTATCTTGGTGACTTGGCGGTTTGTTGATTATGAATCTTACTTTAAATTAGCGTATTAGATTATGGTAATTCTGTCAGCCAGTAGAGGAAATGAGGAGATTAAGAATATTAAACAATTAAAGTTAATTTTTATAACTAACTATATATAGCAATCTTAAACGAGTTGTAAACAAAATTGTTTGGGAATCAAATTGGATTACTGATGAAACAATAACATTCGCGCCTCAATTCCTTCCCAGGTTTTAGGTGAAACTCGTACAGATGCTTGTTTACACTGAATTATCAGATGATTGGCATAGAGATAATTTTCCAGTGCTTTCACCTCTTCTTGGGAGAAATTAATTATATCAGGGTTGAGCTTGAAAGCATTGATTAAAGCTTGTTGGAGAAACTGAACAAATTTCTGGCGCACTTCCAATGGTTGTTGTTCATAAAAAATGTTATCTTTCAGTTCTTCAAATTGATCAATTAGCGTAGTAAAATTAACGCTATTAAAGATTTTTAATTCTTCAAGGTCACGAAGATTTTTAATAGCATTAGCGATGGCTTTGGTGTAAGCGAAGGCGTTGGCGATAATGTAGGCTTTGGCAATGGCGAAGGCGTTGGCGATGACGTAGGCTTTGGCGATAGAGTTGGCTTTGCCCATAGTAATGGCGATGGAGTAGGCGTTAGAGTAGGCATAGGTGTTGGCGTTGGCGATAGCGTTGGCGATTGCAACTGCACGTTTACCTACAGGTTTAAAATCCCCAGCAGATCCAGTAGTTGCTTGTTCCGCCCAATTTAATAAAGCTTGTAGTTTTGGTGTATTGATATACTTTTGTGCTTTCTTTTCCATCCGCAACAACAAATCATCTACACCACCACGCATTAAACCAGCAACAAGTAAAAACACTTCCTTCCAGCGTTCATCTGTTAAATGTGCAGTAACTAATTGCTCAACTAGGCGATGGTCATCAATATATTGTGCTGTTAAATATTCCTGTAGTGTCAGATGAGAAAAAGAAAATACATCTTCTGCTCGTTCTACCAAAATACCCTTAGTGGTGCAGAAAAGTCTTGAACCGCTTGTATACCAGGAGTCTGACTG